>NZ_JBQIQO010000019.1:0-45143 GCF_056799795.1 Rikenella sp. | reverse complement strand
AAACTCGACCGTGTGCGAAAACTCCGTCGCCCGACCGCCTAAAAGGGGATTTCACTCGTTTTGCGGTGAGCAAAATCGAGATGAAATCCCAGCGGGCGACGGTAAACGTGGCGGAGCGAAAGCGGAGCCGCAGTGAGGCTGACACGGGGCAGAGAATTGGGCCGTGCTTTTGCCAAGCTTTGGGGCCGAGAGCGAATAGCTAAGTCCCCGTGGCAACGGTCGGCCCGCAGCCCCCGGATGCGGAGGGGACGCACAGCGTCTTTTACTGGCCGCCTCGGCCTTAATGTTCGTTCTCCGCTGGCTGCGGCCGAAAACGCATTTCGCAGAATGGGGCGACGAATGAGGTAGTGCAGTTGCGGCTCTTTGAGCCGCGCAGTTCGCCGCCACCCCGCGCGGCGGACTGCAACTCGACGGAGCTCGTTGCATTCACCGCTGGCGGCGAACTTAGGCTAAGAACGAAATAGCGAGCCAAGAACGAGCCCCGATAGATTCGGGTTGTGGATTGGGCGGTGGCTTGAGATGAGTTTATGCGACTCGTAGAGTCGCGCGGGCCGGACGCCTCCTACCGGAAGGCCTGCAACACGCCGCTCGCGCGTCGAGAGTTGCTGTGCCTCCCGGGCGTCCGACCGCAAAGTCAAATTGAAATAGAGTAGAGGCTGCCGGTTGTTAGTAGGGTAGCTCCCGCCCCTTGCCCCCGCGGGCACGCCGCGTTTATTCCGAGAGGCAACGCAACTGAAAACCGTAGACACGGCTGTACGAGCTGCTGGGATCGAGACCCTGCATGTAGAAAAGCAGATGCCCGCCATCTATGCCGCTCGTCCCGGATGCCCAACCATACCCGAGGCCTCCGCCGCCCCATAATAAGCCTTCGTTGCCACCGCGGTAGCCCGGGGCGACAACCCCCTCGACCGCCCTTGGCGAACGAGAACAAACTGATAACCACTGAAAAAAAGTCAATGGGAAAATCCCGACGGACATACGCTCTGCGCCTCGCCCTGCTCGCCCTCTTGCTCGGCTGCGCCATGTCGGCCCGGGCGCAGTACGGCAGCGGTACCGTGATCCGTTATCCCGTAGACAACAGCTCCAGCAACTCCTCCGGCCTGCTGCCCAGCCAGATGATCGAACGCGACACCATTGACAAAGCGCGGCGACCTAAGAAACCCCTCGAATCCTTCTATTTCGACGACTCCACCCGCAAACAGCGCATCTTCGCCTGGACCGTTTCGCTCGACGACAACGACATCACCCTGCGGGACTTGGATACCACCCTCGCCGATTTCCACATCGACTACCCCTTTATGCGCCAGGGCGTCGGCAGCGCTTCGCTCGGGAACCTCGGCGGCGCCAGCATTCCCCTCGACTACTTCCAGCGGCCCCAATTCCGCAACTTCTCCTTCGTACAGGCATGGGCCCCCTATTTGATGACACCGGAACAGGTGCTCTTCTATAACGCCAAGATGCCCTACACCAACATCTCCTACCAGATGTCCGGCGAACGGTCGAAAGAAGAACAAATCTTCCACGCCGTCATCTCGCAGAACATCTCCCCTTCCAGCTCCATCAACCTCGAATACAACTCCGACGGTATGCGCGGGCAGTACGAGCGGCAAAAAGCCTTGGACAGGTACTTTGCCGCCAACTTCGCACACACCGGGAAACGCTATGCCATTCACGGCGGATATATCTATAACGTAGGCGACATTCAGGAAAACGGCGGGATTCAGGACATGCGCGACGTGATGGACACCGTCTACGACATGACCGAGAACATCCCCGTTCGGCTGGACGGAAAAGCCGACGCCCGCAATCAGTACAAAGGGCACACCTTTTACTGGACCCAGTCCCTGGCCATTCCCCTGCGCCGGCAGCGCGTTTCCGACGACCTGACCTTGTCCGGAATACCGACCATTTACGTCGGCCAATCCTTCCAGCATACCACCTTCCGGAAAATCTATTCCGATGCCGTCAAAGCCGATCCCGATGACGGGACAGGAGCAGGAGACGACCCCGTCGTGCCGCCGTTCTACGACCATTTTTACGTCAGTCCCGACGGAACCTACGACTCCGTTCGGCAGGCCATGACCGACGTCAAACTTTTCATGCAGCTCCAGCCTTACAACCGGAACGGCATTCTCGGCCTCGTCACCGCCGGAGTGGGGGACGAGTTCAACCGCTACTACTACAACGTGCCGGAGCCCTATCGCGGGCTCTACGGCAACGGAGGGAAACAAGGTAAAAATTCGATCTACGTCTACGGAGGACTCGAGGGAGCCGTCAGCCGCTACATGCGCTGGTCGGCCGACGCCAAACTCCACCTGATCGGGTATCGAAGCGGCGATTTCCATGTGGGCGGCAAACTGTCGCTCGCGGCCTATGTCCGCGAAAAACCGCTGAAATTGGACGCCTCGGTGCGCTTCTCGCTGCGCGAGCCGGACTTCTGGCAGCAGAACTACTTCTCGAACCACTACGCGTGGCTCAACCACTTCTCCAAAGAGAAGACTACGCTCATCACCGCCGCATTCACCGTCCCCGACTACGGGATCGAACTCGGAGGAAGTTACGCCCTGACCAAAGACAAAGTCTACTACGGGACGAACGTCGTTCCTCAGCAGCACACCGGCATGCTCAACGTGATGGGACTTTATCTGCGCAAGGATTTCCGCCTCGGCGGATTTCACTTGAACCATAGGGTGCTCATGCAATGGAGTTCCGACCAGACGGTCGCTCCGGTGCCCCTGCTCAGCGCATCGTTGTCCTATTTCTTCGGCTTCGACATCGTCCGGAACGTGCTCCACATGCAGATCGGCGTCGACGGACGGTATAATACCGAGTATTATGCCTACGCCTACAACCCCGCCATCGGACAGTTCTATACGCAGGATCGCGTGAAGTTAGGCAACTACCCCTCGTTGGACGCCTTCGTGACAGCGAAGTGGAAACGGCTGAGACTGAGGCTCAAACTCCAGCACTGGAATTGCAACCTGTTCGGCGATAACCGCTACTTCGAAGTGGTCGATTATCCCCAGAACCGGATGATGTTCAAGGTTGGACTTTCGTGGTCGTTCTACGACTAACGCGGCTCGCATTGGCATGAGAATTGCTCTCCCGACCTGTAAAAACGAGGGATGAATCTCAAAAAAATAGGACTTGTTCTTGCATTTTTGCTCGTATCGGACCTGACCTTCGTCGGCTGCTCCGGTACCCGTCAGGTAGTCGCCTCGGTAGCGCCTACCGCCGAACAGGTGGAGATCGCCAGCCGGGGACAGATATCGCCTTACGACCCCCTGCTGAGGCAGGCCGCCGAAGAGGCCGGGATGGACTGGCGCTTTCTGGCCGCCATCGCCTGCCAGGAATCCCGCTTCGATCCCCACGCCCGGTCGCACCGCGGAGCCTTGGGCCTCATGCAGGTGATGGAGAGCGTCGCCACCGACTTTGGCGTACCTGCCGAACAGCTCATCGATCCGAAAGTCAATATCTCGATGGCCGTGCGGCTGATCCAACGGATCGAACGCACCTTGCGGTTCGGGAACCGGACTTCGGAAGACGACCGGCTGCGGATTATCCTGGCCTGCTACAACGCCGGGATGGGACACATCATCGACGCCCGTCGGCTGGCCGTGAAACACGGCGTGAACCACAACTCCTGGAACCGCCTCAGCGAATACGTATCCATCAAAGGCTCGCCGGAGTGGGTGGACGACGAAGCGGTGCGGAGCGGCGCTTTCGACGGCACCGAAACGCTCCAGTTCGTCGACAAAGTGATGGCCCGATATGCCGAATACTGCGAAAAATATATCTGACGGATATTGCAACGTCGAAAAAAGACGTATATTTGCACTCGGAATCTGCTGCCGATCGACCTTGCCGCGGCAGACATCCGGCGAAAACAGCATGAAACTGGAATTCGGACATAGCAGGACGGAGGGTTTTTATTCGCCCTTTTATTATTACCGCCGCCGGTTTTTCGGAGAGGGGTCTGCGTCTTCTTTGTCCTTGTAAAACGATTGCTTACCATTTACGCAATATTTGCTAACCAAAGACCCGGCCTCTTCCTCTGAAGAGCCGGGTCTTTCGTTTTTAACCGTTCGTTTACCGTATCTACCCGGATGGAACCGTACCTTTTCTGAAGAAAAGGTACCCAAAAGACTTTCGTGATAGCTACGCTACTCCTTAGGCTCCGCAGTCCTCAGTCTTCGCGAGTCTGTCGGGCTGGGTTTTCTCGGCGAGCGCGCTTAGGGTATCATGCCCAATTATTTAGCGCGCTGCGCCAGAAAACCACAGCCCAACCAACCGAGACTTGGGCCGCCGGCAGCTTTAGGATGCGAAGCATCCTCTAAAGTTTTTCTGGTTCTCTTTGTTCACAAAGAGAACAGTACCCTCCCGAGCAGGTACAGATAATTGAACAATTAAACAAGAAGAGACCGATTTATATGGGATTGCGCGTAGCGATACAAGGATACGAAGGCTGTTTCCACCACATCGCCGCCGAAGGATACTTCGGCGAAGAGATACAGATCGTTCCCTGCGCCACCTTTCGGGGCGTGGTGCGAGCTTTGGAAGAGGGGAGCGCCGATGCAGCCTTGATGGCCATCGAGAACTCTATCGCCGGGAGCATTCTGCCCAATTACGGCCTGTTGCAGGATCGTCTGTTGCGCGTCGTCGGCGAGCTCTATTTGCAGATTCGGCAAAACCTGCTCGTGCTGCCCGACGTCGAGTTGAGCGAGATCCGCGAAGTGTGGTCCCATCCGATGGCCCTGTTGCAGTGCGCCGATTATTTGGACGACAAAGGGTGGCGTCTCGTCGAGACCGAAGACACCGCCCTCTCCGCCCGGCAAGTGGGCGAGCAACGCGTGCGGCATGCCGCCGCTATTGCAGGCGAGCTGCCCGCCCGGCTTTTCGGCCTGAAAGTCATCGCCCCCGAGATCAATACCATCAAGAACAACCACACCCGGTTTATGGTCTTGCGTCGGAGCGCCGACTGCCCGGTCGACCGGAGCGTCGGAGAAGAGCGAATCAACAAAGCCTCCCTCTATTTTCAGGTCGGGCATCGGAAAGGGACACTCGCCAGCGTGCTCAACACCATGGAACGGTACAACATCAACATGACCAAACTGCAATCCTATCCCGTGCCCAGCGACCCCTTCCACTACCTCTTCCACCTCGACATGGAGTTCGAAGACGTTTGGGAATACCGGGAAGCCGTGGCCCACATGCGTTCCGTGAGCGACGGGCTGACCGTTTACGGCGAATATACCCGCGGGAAACATATTTAGCGAAAGTGAGTTCAAAGCACCAACCGAACATGACGAATATAACGATCGCCGACCGGCTCGGCGAAGTCAAAGAGTACTACTTTTCCAAGAAACTGGCCCAGATCGAAGAGATGCGGCGGGCCGGGTTCGATGTCATCAACCTCGGCATCGGGAGTCCCGATCTGCCGCCCCATCCGTCGGTCGTTGAAGCCCTCTATTGCGGCGCCAAGGACGCGCATACCCATGGATATGCCAATTATAAAGGTGAGCGCGTGCTGCTCGAAGCCATCGCCGAGTGGTACGACCGGAAGTACGGCGTGACCGTGGATCCGATGCGCGAAGTGCTCACCTTGTACGGTTCCAAGGAGGGGCTGACCTATCTGTGCCAGACCTTTGTCAATCCCGGCGACCGGGTGCTGGTTCCGAATCCCGGGTATCCGGCTTATGCCGCCGCCGTCCGGCTGGCCGGCGGGATCGTGGACGACTATCGGCTGACTGAAGCGAACGGCTGGATGCCCGATTTCGACGAGCTGGAACGGCGCGACCTGTCGGGCGTGAAACAGATGTTTCTCAACTATCCACACATGCCCACCGGGACGGCGCCGACAGCGGGGCTTTTCGAACGCTTCGTTGATTTCGCCCGGCGGCACGGTATCCTGTTGGTGCACGACAACCCGTACAGCTTTATCCGCAACGACGCTCCGCAGAGCCTGATGGCCGTTCCGGGGGCGCGGGAGGTGGCCGTGGAGCTCAACTCGCTGAGCAAGAGTCAGAATATGGCCGGCTGGCGCGTCGGGATGATGGTGGGGCGCGAGGATGTGCTGGCGGCAGTGCTGCGGTGCAAGAGCAATCTGAACAATGCCATGTTCGTGCCGATGCAACAGGCGGCGGCCGTGGCGTTGGGATTGGGCGACGAGTGGTACGCCGAAGTCAATCGCACCTATCGGAGCCGCGAGGCGTGGGCGGTGCAGATACTGGAGGATTTGGGCTGTACCGTGCGGCCGGGCCAGATGGGGCTTTTCGAGTGGGGGCGTCTGCCGGACACGGCTTTGGCGGCCGGGACGGATTGTTACGGTTTTATCGACCGGATTTTGGACGAAAACAAGATTTTCCTGACCCCGGGCGGTATTTTCGGCTCCGAAGGAGAACGGTACGTGCGGGTGTCGCTCTGCGCCGACGAGGCGACTTTGCAGCGGGCGTGGGAAAGGCTTTTCAAATAGACGTAAACGGTACGAAAAACGAGATGATTGCAACGATAATCGGACTGGGGCTGATCGGCGGGTCGTTCGCCCTGGCGTTGAAAGATCAGGGACTGGCCGACCGGGTGATCGGTGTGGATCGCGATCCGGCCCATGCGGCCAAGGCGTTGGAACTCGGGCTGGTGGACGAGCTGCTGCCGCTCGACGCGGCGGTCGACGCTTCGGATCTGGTCGTGCTGGCGATCCCGGTGAATGCCATCCCTTTGCAGGCTGTGAAGATCCTTAACCGGGTGGATCGGCAGGTGGTAATGGACATGGGGTCGACCAAAGAGGAGCTCTGCGAAGTTATTTCCCAACATGCGCGTCGGGGTCGGTTCGTGGCGACCCATCCGATGTGGGGGACGGAGTATTCGGGGCCGGAGGCGGCTGTGCGAGGCGCTTTTACGGGACGTTCGGTGGTGATCTGTCAGGGTGATCGGAGCGATCCGGACGCGCTGGCGCAGGTCGAGGAGATATACAGCCGGATCGGGATGCCGATTTTGAGGATGGAGCCGGAGGAGCATGATTTGCATGCGGCGTATGTGAGCCACATTTCGCAAATCACCTCTTATGCCCTGGCGCTGACGGTGTTGGAGAAGGAGCGCGAGGAGGAGGCGATCTTCGCTCTGGCGGGCGGAGGGTTCGAGAGCACGGTTCGTCTGGCGAAGAGTTCGGGCGAGATGTGGATTCCGATTCTGTTGAAAAACAAATACAACGTATTGGATGTCCTTCGGGAGCACATCCACCAGCTCCAGATCATGCGGCACATGATCGAGCGGGATGACGCGGAGGGGTTGCAGTCTGCGATCCGGAAAGCGAACTCCATCCGTCGGATTATTCATTAGGGGATGTGGTTTGGGGCGCGGCTGCCTGTTGCCCACCGCGGGCACGCGGGGCCGATCGCTCCTTATAAGCGGGGCGCGAACGAAAAGTTGGGCTGAAGTTGATAGTTGAAATGCGCAGCATTTCCCGTCCACGGGACGTGGGGCCCGCGCGGCCCGAGCGCAGTACCCTCAAACTAAACCGCGCGCCGACGCTTTAAGAGGGAAATCGTCAAAATGTGCTGGCACGTTTTGACAAGATTTCCCAAGGCGCGCGGACAAAGATCGGTGTACGAAAATGCGGCGAAGCGAAAGCGGAGCCGCAGTGAGGCCGACACGCGGCGGTATTGTTGTCCGAGCTTCTGCGACCCTTTCGGGTCGCGCAGTTCGCCGCCATGCGGCGGGCTGCAACTCGTCGGAGCTCGTTGCAGTCACCGCTGGCGGCGACCCGCTTAAACCAAAAGCGAATAGCGCGATTCTGAAGGGAATCGCCGTCTTCGGTGAGAGCGACGCCATAGCGGCGCGTGGGGGAGGCGCGCCGAGGACGAATAAGGAGAGCCTTGGTTGATATACGGGCCGAGGTTACCCATTGTGAGTGCGGCACCCCCGTTTATTCCGAGAGGCAACGCAACTGAAGACCGTGGGCACGGTATTCGATTAAATCGGGATTGAGACCATCCGGGCCGAAGTTCATAAACATACAGCGAGATTCGCGGGGCGCGGATGAAAGGCTATAGCCGGCGAGACCACTGTGTACTACGTCGCCATTGAGCCTTTCGCGGTAGCCCGGGGCGGGCTAAAGATCAGTTACAGAACGAAAAATAAAACAAATACGATAGATGGAAACCAAAAAGATCGATTGGAAAGGCAAACGCCCGTTGATTATTTCCGGGCCCTGTAGCGCCGAAACCGAAGAACAAACCCTCGAAACCTGTCGTCGACTGGCCGCGACCGGCGCAGTGGACGTGCTGCGCGCCGGAATCTGGAAGCCGCGTACCAAACCCGGTACGTTCGAAGGCGTCGGTTTGCCCGGCCTTTCGTGGATGGCCGAAGCGAAAAAAGAGACCGGCCTGCCCGTGGCGACCGAAGTGGCCAATGCCAAACATGTCGAAGGCGCCCTGGAATTCGGCGTCGATCTGTTGTGGATCGGTGCGCGGACGACCGTCAATCCTTTCAGCGTACAGGACATTGCCGATGCCCTGCGCGGCGTGAATATCCCCGTGCTGGTCAAAAATCCGATGAATCCCGACCTCGATCTCTGGATGGGGGCCGTACAGCGGCTTCAGAAGGTCGGAATCGAGCAGGTCGGGCTGATTCACCGCGGATTCTCGTCGTTCGGCGTCTCCAAGTACCGGAACAATCCGATGTGGCCCCTGGCGATCGAGATGAAGATGCGGATGCCGGACGTGCCGATGATCGGCGACCCGTCCCACATTACCGGGAAACGCGCCCTGCTCAAAGAGGTGGCTCAGGAATGTGCCGACCTGAACTACGACGGTTTGATTATCGAGAGCCACATCTGTCCGGACAAAGCGTGGAGCGACGCCGCACAACAGGTCGTTCCGGAAGAGCTGGGCGAGCTGGTTCGGAGCATCGTGTGGCGTAAACCTCAGACCGACAAGCCGGATTTTCTGCGTTCGTTGGATAAGTTGCGCAGCCAGATCGACCAGTATGACGCCGAATTGTTCACCTTGTTGAGCAAGCGGATGGCCGTGGCCGAGAAGATCGGTGAGATTAAGCGAGACAACGAAGTGATGATTCTCCAGAGCGCTCGCTGGGACGATATCGTGAAGCGGGTTTTGGCGACCGCCGACGAGTTGCAATTGAGTCGGGAGTTTTTGAGCATTTTGTTGAATTCGATTCATATGGAGAGCATCAGCCGCCAGCACCAGGTGATGAACTCGAAGAAGTAGGTGCGCGGACAAAGAATTGGGCCGAGGTTGTCAATGGAAATGCGTCAGCATTTCCCGTCCACGAGAGGTGGGGCCCGAACGCAGTCCCCTCAAACTAACGCGCGCCGCCGCCTTAGGAGGGAAATTGTCAAAATGTGCTGGCACGTTTTGACAAGATTTCCCCAGGCGCGCATCGAAGAACTGGGCCGAGCTGCTTAAGCGATACGCAGTATCGCTCCGTCCCTCTGGTGCGCTCATCGAGCGTTTTGTTAGGGTTGTCTTTGCCTTATTAGCCGTCCACCGCCCGTGCAGGGCAGTTTCAGGCAGGACAAAGCATAGGGCGAGGAATTGGGCTGAGGCTGCCTTTGCCCACCGCGGGCACGCGGGGCCTGCCCGGCCTGAGGGCAGTACCCTCCTGTAGGGCCGACGCGCGCCCCGCCTAAAGAAGCGATTCAACTATTTCGATGGTGAGCCGAAATAGAATGAATCGCGCAGGCGCGCGAAAACGCGGCGGAGCGACAGCGGAGCCGCAGTGAGGCACACACGGGGCAGTGCTTTGGGCCGTGGGTTGGGCTGTGCTTTTGCGACTCGCAGAGTCGCGCAGTTCGCCGCACCCTGCGCGGCGGATTGCAACTCGACGGAGCTCGTTGCGCCCCCGCAGGCTTCGACCCGCAAAGTCAGAATAGAAAATGACATATATTCCGGGTTCTAAGTCCCCAATCGGTTCCGGTGAAAGCACTCCTTCCCGTTTATTCCGAGAGGCAACGCAACGGAAAACCGTGGGCGCGGTTGCCCGCATTGCTGGGGAGGAGGAGCTCCGCGGTTAGGTGCAAGAACACACCGTTGAGCCTACTGACAGCGGATGACCAACCGTATCCGGCATCGCCGACATAGAGCAGCGTGCCCAATGGGTTACTGCGGTAGCCCGGGGCGGTGCCGCTCGGCACGCGAACCGGGTAGCCTCTTCCCCAATGGCCGCCTCTATCCTAAGTGCCTCTACCCCAACAATCGGCCTGCCTCGACTTCAAGTTAGGGTAGAGGCTGCCATTAAAAGACGCTGTGCGTCCCCCGTCTATTCCTCCGAGAGGCAACGCAACTGAAAACCGTAGGCACGGCTGTCCGAAGTGCTGGAACGAAGCCACATCACACTGAAATTCACGTTCATGCCATTCGTGTGGCTGACCGTCGAAGCCCAACTGATTCCATTGCTGCCGACGACCCCCAGTGCCCCGTTACTCCTTTCGCGACAGCCCGGGGCGGGACATCGCCCAATCTGAACCAACACGCAGAAACGAAAGATGCGTAGAATAGTTATCAGTCTGTTTTTCAGTCTGCTGGGCGCTATCGCCTCCGCTCAGTCACACCAGCGGCTCGTTGTGACCGCCGGTGATGCCGCCACGATGGATTTCGACCCTATCACCGGCAGACATCGGGCCGGTTCCTTGATCGCCGTCGCCCGGTTTGTCGAGACCTGGCGGGCAGAACTCGGAGAGACGGCCGTTTTCGCCGTAGACATTCCTCGGCGGAAGATGCCGCTCGGCGATGCGATTTATACGAATCAGATCGACAGTACTTTACGGCAGAGGTTAATGCGTGCAGCCGGTTATGCGAGCGAGGCAGAGCAGGATTCCGTGATGACCCTTTTCTGTGTGACCCCTGCCGCAGTGGATTCGCTCGGCGAAAACGAGTGGCTCGTTGTCGATCGGTATGAAATCGAAGGGCAGACGGCAGTGCGTGTCAGGCGGTACGATTTTTCGGAAATTCGGCCCTCGAAAACGCTGAAAGCGCGTTTTGCAGCCGATGAGAAACAGATGCGGCGGCTCTTTCTGGAGCCCGTGGCGACGCTCGATACCGCGATCACCACACGGGACGGATTTTTCGGGCCATCCGCCTTCGCCGACCTCTTTCACCGCTTTCATCAGGCCATGGCGCCCGGAGCCGACCTCTCGTTTTTTGCGCCGCCCGTGATGGATGCCACCCTGGCCGCCGGTGACTTGTCGTTGAGCGACGTTTTGCCCTTCTTTCGGTTCGACAACCGACTCGTGTCCGTTCGGGTGCCCGGACGCAGGCTCAAAGAGTGGATCGAAAAGATCTTCGGGATGCGCTTTTTTCGGATTTCCGGGCCTCAATCCGATCTGGTTCGGTTGCGAGTGCCCTACTATTTGCACGACGATGTCGCCGGGCTTCGTTTTCGGGTCGACCTGACCGCCCGGCCCGGACACCGCGTCACGATTTACGAGACCGAACGCGGCGAACCGTTCGATCCCGCTCGAACCTATACCCTCGTACTCAATTCGTTCCGTGCGCGGGAGCTTCAGGCCGAAGGATGGCCCGTTGTCGTCGTCGCCGAAGACTATCGAGTCGCCTTAGCCGCCTGGTTGGCCGCCCAGGAGACCTTGTCGCCCCGGGCGCGCGACAACTGGTCGGCCGGCCCGGAGCGGTGGGTGCGGGCAATTGCAGCGCGCGAGCGGCAGACGATTTTTTCCGCGAAATAGTCGAAAAAGAAAAATTCCGTATCTTTAGGAATACTTTTTGTAACCTATCGAAAGCATGACGACACGACCCATACAGATTTATTGCGAGAACAACGATACGACACTTTATGTCGACGAAGGTTCCACGCTGGAACAGGCTTTGGAGATGCTTGCCCTGCGCACCGAATCGCCCGTAATCGCCTGTTTTGCCGACAACCGGATGAAAGAGCTCAACACCCGGCTCTATTCGCCGAAAAGCCTGCGCTTTGTCGAGATGGTTTCGTCCGACGGCATGCGGGTTTATGCCCGTTCCCTCTTTTTCCTGTTGCACAAAGCCGTTTCCGACCTCTATCCGAAAGCCCGGCTGCGCGTGCTTTATACGGCCGCCCGGGGGTATTATTGCGAGATCGAGGGAGCCGGTTCCATCGGCGCCGAGCAGGTCGAAGAGATCAAGAAGCGGATGCGGACCCTCGTGGAGCTCAACCTGCCGATCGTGCGCGAAAAGCTGCTCTTTTCCGACGTCGAGAAACTCTATCGCGGCTGCGGGTTCGAGGACAAAGTCGCCTTGCTCGGGACATGGCCCCAGTGCTTCGTGACGGTTTATAACCTCGGCGGACTGCCCGGTTATTTTTACGGAGCGATGGCCGTTTCGACCGGCGTGCTGACCGTTTTCGACCTGCATGCTTTCGGCGGCGGCTTCGTGTTGCAGATGCCCCGGCGCGACGACTGGACGAAAGTCGAACCGATGCGGCTCGAACCGAAACTCTTCTCCGTCTTTCAGCAAAATCAGGAGTGGTCTGATATTCTGCGTATTGCGGATGTAGGGTCGCTCAATTCGCGCGTGCTGGCCGGCGAGGCCGGCGAACTCATCAAAGTCGGCGAGGCGTTGCAGGAGAAGACCCTGGCTCGAATTGCCGACGTCATTGCCGAACGTCACCGGAAAAGCGGCCTTAAGATCGTTCTGGTGGCCGGCCCGTCGTCGAGCGGCAAGACCACACTGGCCAAAAGGCTTTCCATCCAGCTGCGGGTGCTGGGACTCGAACCGCAGACCATCTCGATGGACAACTACTTCGTCGATCGCGAGCATACCCCGCGGGACGAGAACGGCGATTACGATTTCGAATCGCTCGGCGCGGTCGATGTCGAGGCCTTCAACTCCGATTTGAACCGCCTTTTCGCAGGCGAACAGGTCGAGATGCCCAAATTCCGTTTTACGGACGGTAAGCGCTACTACGACGGAACGACCTTGCAGCTCAACGAGCGGAGCATCGTGATCGTCGAGGGGATTCACGGTCTGAATCCGGCCCTGACGCCTCATATCGAAGAGCACCTCAAGTACAAGATTTACGCCTCGGCCCTGACGACCCTTTCGTTGGACGACATGACCGTGATTTCGACGACCGATAATCGGCTGTTGCGGCGGATCGTGCGGGACAGCAAGTACCGGGGGCGTTCGGCTTACGATACGATCCGGGGGTGGGGGAGCGTTCGGCGGGGCGAGGACAAGTACATTTTTCCGTTCCAGGAGCAGGCCGACGTGATGGTGAATACCTCCCTGTTTTTCGAGATATCGATCCTGAAGAGGTACGCCCAGCCGCTGTTGGGGCGCGTTCCGGCCAATACGCCGGAGTTCGCGGAAGCATTGCGGCTGTCGCGGTTTTTGGACTATTTCGTCGAGATACCGGATCGGGAATTGCCTCCGACCTCGATTTTGCGCGAGTTTCTGGGCGGCAGCAGTTTCAGCTATTAGGCGCGCGGATAATAAGAATTCGGCCGAATTGAAAAGTGGAAATGCTTACGCATTTCCACTTTTTTATGGGGCATGGGCCCGCGCGACCGGGTGTCGGACGGAAAACCGTCGGTCGGAATTTTATCGATTCTCCGTCCGGGATCCTGTGTCTCAGCGTAGTTCGGCCAATCTGGCTTCGGCTTCCTGAAATCCTTGTTCCGCGGCATGGAGATACCACTCCACAGCTTTGGTGCGGTTCTGTTCGATGCCTTCGCCGAATTCATAGCACCATCCCAAGTTGTATTGTGCTTCGACGTGACCTTGCTCTGCTGCCAATCGGTACCATTCTGCGGCGTCTTTATCATTTGGTTTGACCCCTCTGCCGTGTTTATAGCAGAGCCCGAGGTTATATTGCGCATCGGCATCTCCTTGTTCCGCCGCGAGGCGGTACCACTTCACAGCTTCGGCATCGTCCGGATGGATACCGAAACCGAAATAGTAGCAGTTGCCGAGGTTGCATTGTGCTTCGATATATCCTTGTTCCGCAGCGAGACGGAACCATTCGCACGCTTCCGCAGCGTCTGATTTTACGCCTTCTCCGTTCATATAGCAGAGACCGAGTCTGAACTGCGCATCCGCATCTCCCTGTTCGGCTGCCAGTCGGTACCATTTCGCTGCTTGCCGGTAGCTCTGTCTGACGCCCCGTCCATTTTTATAGCAAATCCCGAGGTTGTATTGCGCATCGGCATACCCTTGTCCGGCTGCTTTGCGATACCATTTCACAGCTTCCTTGTAATCCAGTTCGACCCCCACCTCGTTCGCATAACATACTCCGAGGTTGTATTGCGCGTCAGGCAGTCCCTGTTCGGCTGCGAGGCGAAACCACTCCGCTGCTTTCGTGTAGTCCTGTTCGACCCCCAGTCCGTCCTTATAACAGTCTCCGAGGTTGAATCGAGCCTCGATATGACCTTGTTCCGCAGCGAGACGGTACCATTTGGCCGCTTCGGTGTAGTTCTGTTCCATGCCCCATCCGTGGTCATAGCAGACTCCGAGCTTGAATTGCGCTCCGGCGTCGCCGGCCTCGGCGAGTTGTACGAGCTCTTGTCGTGCCTGCGCATCGCCTTCTTGGAGACGATGGTACCCTATTTCAGGTCTATTTTCCATGATTCAGGATTGTGTTTGGTATCACAGTTCGAACAGCCCCTCCGGCAGATCACCCGCCAATCGCCGCTTCCTGACGCTCGTGACTTCGATCACCCCCGCCGGAACCAACACCTCCTGTCCGTCGAAATCGACACCCAGCAGCGGATTGCCCGGATAGTCATAAAATTCCCGTACCATCCCCACCCGTCCCGAACGCCGATCCGTCAATTCATACCCGACCAATACGCTCAAATCCCCCTCCTCGTTATCCGTCCGTTCCGACCGGTCGGCAGCGGTCGGTATCCGATAAAGCGTCTTTCCGATCAACAGGCCCGTCTCCGCCGAGGTTTCGAAATCATCGAATACGATTACGCCTCGCCCTCCGCCCTGTCGCTCGAACGAAGCGACATAAAGCGGCACGGCCAGTGAGTCGACCACCGTCCACAGCGGTTCGCTCCCGACCGGATCGTCCGGAAAACCGTCATAGAGCGATACGAGCAAAGTTCCGCCTCCGTCAGCCGCATTTCCGTACTCTTTTTTGATCCGCCCGACCACCCATTCGCCGCGCTGCGCCGCCGCTTCGATCGCCTTGGCGAGGGCTGTGTAACTCGAACTCTCCTCTTTTTTCATATTCGATTGATTTCGCATTTTGCCAGAAAAAGAAAACCTCGCTCCGGTATGGGGCGAGGTTTTCCATAGGGTTGTTTTGCACGGAACAAAAGTGCTCCCGGAGAAAAATTATTCCGCAGCAGCCTCTTCAGCCGCAACGACAGCTTCTTCCGCAGTTTCGGCAACCGCCTCGGCAGCCTCTTCCGTAGCTTCAGCCGCCTTCGCCGCCGCAGCAGCTTCGGCCAACTTAGCCGCCAAAGCCGCAGCCTTAGCCTCTTTCACCTTCGTTTCAGCTTCCAGACGTTCCTTTGCAGTCTTCGCCTTAGCCGCATCCAGAGCAGCTTTGGTCGATGCCGTCTTGGCCTCTTTTTCAGCTTTCCATTTCGCGAACTTCTGTTCGGCCACCTCTTCGGTGAAAGCGCCTTTCCGCACCCCGCCGTTCAGGTGATGACGATACATTACCCCCTCTTTCGAAAGGATCGACCGAGCGGTATCTGTCGGCTGTGCCCCGACACCGACCCACCGCACAGCGCTCTCGAAGTTGAGCACCACGGTAGCCGGATTGGTATTCGGATTGTAAGTCCCTAATTTTTCGATAAAACGCCCGTCGCGCGGCGCACGGCTGTCTGCCACCACGATGTGATAAAAAGCATACCCTTTTTTCCCGTGACGCGACAGTCTGATTTTGGTTGACATGTTTTGATAAATTTGTTGATTGTCAATCCCTTGTCTGCCCACAGCGTTCTTGAAAAACGAACCGCGAAGAGTGAATCTTCCCCGTTCCCTGGTTTGTGCAAAACCGCCGCTGTTTCGGACAAGTGTCGCAAAGGTATGAAAAATGTTTATCTTTACCTAAAAGTTTGCAGCATTTCACGGGTATGGAGAAAAAAGCCATCTTCGCCGGATCGTTCGACCCGTTTACGGCGGGTCATGAGAATATCGTACGGCGGGCGCTCGCCCTGTTCGACGAAATCGTTGTCGGGGTGGGCTACAACATCAAGAAAAAGGGACTCCTGACGATGGAAAACCGCGTCCGGCTGATTCGCGATGTGTTTCGCGACGAGCCGCGGGTGCGGGTGGAGACCTACGACGGACTGACGGCCGATTTCTGTCATCGGCAGGGAATCCGCATCTTGCTGCGGGGATTGCGGTCGGTGGACGACTTCGAAAGCGACCGCACGATCGACGCCATCAACAAACGGCTGGATCCGCGGATCGAGACCTTTTACCTGCTGACGGATCCGTATCTGGGGGCTATTTCGTCGGCGGTAGTCAAGGAGTTGTATGTCCACAAAGCTGACCTCGAACGATTTATGCCGACGGGCATCGACCTCGAAAAATACTTGTAATCTATTTCTTCCGCAGTACCCTGTCCCGCCCCGGGCAACCGCGAAAGTAACAACGGCGGAGTGGCGGTCGTCGGCAGTCAGGGCTACAACTGGTCGTCTACAATTAGCAACACGAACGGCATGCTTTTGGAATTTCGTGCGCAATTCCTCATCACGAGTTACGCGATCTATCGCGCCTTCGGTTTTCCGTTGCGTTGCCTCTCGGAATAAACAGAGAAAACAGCCCCGGGCCACCGCTATTCCCATTCGGGCGCGCTGATGGGCATCGCCAACTGCGGGTTCGTCTGGTCGTCCGTCACAAGCGACATCTACGGTTTGGACTTGCTTTTCAGCGTGACGAGTCTCGGTCTTGGCTATTCAGACAACCGCGCCCATGGTTTTCAGTTGCGTTGCCTCTCGGAATAAACAGGATGCCGCTCGGCACGCGAACCGGAAACCTTGTCTCATGTTTGGGGTAGAGACTGCCTGTTTTGGGATTAGGGCCGAGGCTGCCATCAAAAGACGCTTAGCGTCCGTTTATTCCGAGAGGCAGCGCAACTGAAAACCGTAGCCACGATTGTTCGCACTGCTGGGATTGAGGCTCGTTGTGAAAAATCCCACATGTGTACCGAGCGTGCCGCGCACCATCGGAGACCAATCGTAACCGCCGTCGCCGACACGGCCAAATATGCCCGAGGCATACAGGCGGTAGCCCGGGGCGGGCGCCGCAGGGAATCGGGCGTTTACGGTCGGACAATGCGGTTCAGGAAATCGTTCAGCGGCTTCATCAGCCGGAACAACCGCAACGCCTCCGGAATGTACTCCGGACTCGTCACCAGATCGTCCGGCAGGTGCACCCAGACATAGAAGTGGTTCAGCTTCAGGTACTCCGCCGCCGGCGAGTCCGCCCGGAACCCGCGCGGGACACGCTTCAAAACCTTATCCTCCCGACACAGATCGCCGATCTCACTCCGGAACTCCGGCGCATGGACAATTCCGCTGAACTCCTCCCAATTCGTGTCGATCGCCTCCCGAATCGCCTTCAGCGAACCCGATTTCTCCTCCGGCATGTACAACCCGCACGAAACCACCGACATGCCGCCCGGCTCGACGTGCATGTAGTAGCCCGACAACGGACTGTGCCGCTCCCCGTCCGCGTTGAGCACCACCCCGAAATGGGTCTTGTACGGCCGCTTGTCCGCCGAAAAGCGCAGGTTGCGGTTGATCCGGTAAATCAGCTTCTGGACATCCGGATACCCCAGCGACGGGTCGAACAGATTGATTCCCTCGACCATCCGTTCCGCATTCTCCAACACGTTTTCGCGCGCCGCCTCATAACGGGCCCGATGCTCGTGGAACCACTCCTTGTAGTTGTTGCGCCGCAGATCGTCCAAAAATTCCAGTGTCGTCCGTTCGATCATAACTGTTTCGATTTTTGTTCGCGAATCCGTTCATAATGGGCCGCCCGCCGCGGATTCGTCGGGAACCACCCCTTGACGACCCGTTCCTCCTGTTCGAAAACCTCCTTGATCGTCCAGAACGACGAAAAGGCGAATACCCCCAACAGCGTCGAAACGAGGACATTGTCCGTGAGCAGCGACCCCGCCGTTCCCCCGATGCCCAACATCAGGAAAATCCACCAGCACCGCGTTCCCCAGTAATATTCCGCCCGGATCACCACCGGATGGAACAACCCGATAATCAAAAAGGTACAGATGCCGATCACCAGTCCCAGCAGCCGATAGTCTTGTAAAAAATCCATCACGATACGATCGTATTTTATGTTCGGTAAAGATAAGAAAATGCCGCGGAACGTGAAAGTTCCGCGGCCTGTCGAAGCCCCTCCGGTTCGTTAGCGATCTCCCGCCAACGCCTCCTTCAGGTCGATGCCCAGTGCGTCGGCAATGCCCTGACCGTAAGCCGGATCGGCCTTGTAGCAGTTCCGCACGTGCCGCTGTTTGATGAACAGCTCGGTCTCATCTCCCATGTGTCGCGCCGTGTTTTCGAACAGCACCTGCTGCTGGGCCGGCGTCATCAGGCGGAACAGGTTGCCCGGCTGGGTGTAGTAATCGTCGTCGTACTCCCGTTCGTCGTAGTTGTAGATGTCGCCCGTCCACGAGAGCGGCGGCTCTTTTTTCGCCGGCGTATCGCGCCACTCGCCGTAGCTGTTGGGCTCGTAGCCGATCGTCGAACCGTAGTTGCCGTCCACCCGCATCTTTCCGTCGCGGTGGAAGGCGTGGAACGGACAGCGGGGCTTGTTTACCGGAATCTGTTCGACGTTGACTCCCAGCCGGTAGCGCTGTGCGTCGCCGTAGGAGAAGAGCCGCCCCTGGAGCATCTTGTCGGGCGAGAAGCCGATCCCCTCGACCACGTTCTGCGGGTTGAAAGCCGCCTGTTCCACCTCGGCGAAGTAGTTGTCCGGATTGCGGTTCAGCTCCATCACCCCGACGTCGATCAGCGGAAAATCGCCGTGGGGCCACACTTTGGTCAGGTCGAACGGGTGGATGTGGTAGTTGCGGGCCTGCTCCTCGGTCATGATCTGGATGCGGAACTTCCACCGCGGGAAGTCGCCCCGTTCGATGGCTTCGTAGAGATCGCGCTGGTGCGAGTCGCGGTCTTTGGCGATGATGTCGGCCGCCTCCTGGTCAGTCAGGTTTTTGATCCCCTGTAGCGTTTCGAGGTGGAATTTCACCCACGTGCGCCGGTTTTCCTTGTCGTAGAAACTGAACGTGTGGCTGCCGAATCCGTGCATGTGGCGATACGAGGCCGGTATACCGCGGTCGCTCATCGTGATGGTCACCTGGTGGAGCGCTTCGGGCAGTAGTGTCCAGAAGTCCCAGTTGGCATTGGGGTCTTTGAGGTTCGTCCTCGGGTTTCGCTTGACGACGTGGTTCAGGTCGGGGAACTTCAGCGGGTCGCGCAGAAAGAAGACCGGCGTGTTGTTGCCGACCAGATCCCAGTTACCCTCGTCGGTGTAGAATTTGATAGCGAACCCGCGGATGTCCCGTTCGGCGTCGGCTCCGCCGCGTTCGGCGGCGACGGGCGAGAAGCGGACGAAGCAAGGGGTCTGTTTGCCGACTTCGGCGAAGATCGAGGCGCGTGTATATCGCGTGATATCGTTCGTGACGGTAAAGGTGCCGTAGGCGCCGGAGCCTTTGGCGTGCATGCGTCGTTCGGGGATGACCTCGCGGTCGAAGTGGGCCATCTTTTCGAGGTACCAGGCGTCCTGCATCGCCATGGGGCCGTACGGGCCGGCGGTCTGGACATTCTGGTTGTCGGCCACGGGTCTACCGTTGGCGTTCGTGAGGGTGTGTTTGTTCTTTTTCATCGGTTTTGCGATATTTGAATGTTGAAAAATTCGCTCTTGCCGGGAGAAACCGGATATTAATGTGGTGTTGGTGTGTGTGAATAGCATAGATCGTGCCAAATCGGGCAGGGTGGGGGAGAGGCTGCCTTTATTTAGGGTAGAATCGGCCAGTATTCGAGTGCCGAGCGGCACCCTGTTTATTCCGAGAGGCAACGCAACGGAAAACCGTGGGCACGGGCATCTTGCATTTGAGGATTGAGATAGATTACATTGAAATTTAAATCCACCCCGTCGATTCCACTGATCGTCGTGGAAGACCAACTGTACCCGCTGTTGCCGGTATTGCCCGGAGCTCCATCCACATGTCGGCGGTAGCCCGGGGCGGGCGAATGAAACAGGATAGAAATCTAAAAACAGATAATGATGAGATACATGGGACTTGTATTCTTTTGCCTCCTGGGCGGAGCCCTGCTGACCAAAGCCGTCGCCCGCCGCCCGGCCCGTCCGCTGCGCATCGTGAGCTACAACGTGCGCGGAGGTATGGGGATGGACGGAACGCGCGACTACGCGCGCGCCTCCGCCGTGATTCGCGCCGCGCGGCCCGATATTTGCGCCTTGCAGGAGCTGGACAGCATGACCCGGCGGAACGGCGATACCGATGCCCTGCGGGAGTTCGCCCATCGAACCGGTCTGCACGGCACCTTCGCCCGCGCGATCGCCTATGACGGCGGTGCGTATGGCATCGGGCTCCTCTCGAAGCGGCGCCCGAAGCGGGTCGAACGGCTGCCCCTGCCCGGCCGCGAAGAGGCCAGAGCCCTGATTGTAGCCGAATTCTCGGACTACGTCGTGCTGGCGACCCACCTGTCGCTGACCCCGGCCGACCAGCTGAGCTCCGTCGAGTTGATCGACAGCGTGGCCGCTTCGTATCCCGGTCGGGCGGTGTTTTTGGCCGGCGATCTGAACTGTCCGCCCGATTCCGAAGTCTTCCGCGCTCTGCGTCAGCGGTTCGTACCCCTGAACGACACGCGGCTCCCGAGCTGGCCGGCCGACGATCCGCAGGATACGATCGACTATATTTGGGGCTATACCGGTGGCGGAATCTCGTATCGGGTCTGCGACAACGGCGTGATCGACGCGCCCGACCAGTCGGATCACCGTCCCGTTTTTGCCGAGGTGACCTACGGCCCTCGCCAGCCCGACAAGGAGCGATAGCCGCTGAGGCGACACCGAAGAACTATTTCGCAGCGTATGAAAAGATTGTTTCTGAAAATCAAACAGCTCGTCCTCGACACGATTCGTTTCTTCACCTATGATATCTGGCGCATCAGCAGCATCGACGGCTCGGTGAAGCGCGTCGGACTCTACAACCTGTTGAAGAGCTTCATCCTCGCCATTCGGAACATCAGCGCCGCGCAGCTCAATATTCGGGCCGGCGCCCTGACCTACAGCACGCTGCTTTCGATCGTGCCGATTCTGGCCGTGCTGTTCGCCATCGCCCGCGGATTCGGCCTCCAGCACCTTGTCCAGAGCGAACTGGTACGCTACTTTACCGGTCAGGAGGTGATTCTGCAACGGGCCTTCACCTTTATCGACCGTTCGATCGAGTATGCCCAGGGAGGCGTTTTCGTCGGTGTCGGTGTCGTGCTGTTGCTCTACACTGTCTTCAGCCTCTTCAGCAAGATCGAGAGCAACTTCAACGACATCTGGCAGATCAAGCACGGGCGACCGTACGTCCGTCAGTTCACCGACTACCTGGCGCTGTTGGTGGTTGCGCCGGTCTTTCTGATTTGCAATGCCGGCATCTCGCTCCTGCTCGCCACCGCCGCCGGACAGGAGCATATCCTCGGATGGGCGCTGGCGCCGGTCGTGCGGGCGATACCTTATCTGGTGATTATCCTGCTCTTCGTGCTGCTTTATATGTACCTGCCCAACACGAAAGTCCGGTTCGGGAGCGCGTTGTTCGCCGGGTTGTTCACTGGCATCGCGTTCCAGATTTTTCAGGTGCTCTACATCAGCGGCCAGATATGGATTTCGAAGTATAATGCCATCTACGGGAGCTTTGCGGCGCTGCCGTTGCTGCTATTGTGGCTGCAACTCTCCTGGTTCATCTGCCTGTTCGGTGCCGAGCTGGCTTTTGCTCACCAGAATGTCAGCAAGTTCGATTTCGAGCAGGAGGCCCGGCATATCAGCCGCCGGTATCGGGATTTTATTCTGTTGGCGGTGATGCGGGTGATTGTGGGGCGTTTTGCGACGGGCGAACGGCCGTATACGGCGGATCAGATTTCGGGACACTATCGGATTCCGACGCGGCTGACGGCCGATACGTTGGAGCTTTTGCTGCGCATCGGTCTGGTGGCGGAGACTCCGGTCGAGGACGATAAGGTGGTTTCGGCCTATATTCCGGCTTCGGACATCCACCGGATGACGGTGGCCGATCTTTTCGAGCGGGTGGATCGTTGCGGTTCGGAGAATTTCCGGGTCGATCTGAAACAGGATTTTTCGCGGGAGTGGGACGAGATCATCCGCCTGCGCGAAGCGGTCTCCCGCAGTGGCGAAGGGGTGCTGATCAAGGATTTGTAAAGAGAGAGAAGAGTTCCGTTACTCCGCATCCAGTTCCGTGACGTAGCTCTCCTCCAAGAGCCATGTCCGGCCCGGATAACGCTGGAGCATAGCCTGGTTATGGGTCGAAAGGATCACTGTCCGTCCCTCGTCCGTCATGCTGCGGAAGAGCTCCATCACCTCCTCGGTCGAATCCGGGTCGAGGTTGGCCGTGGGCTCGTCGGCCAGCACGATCTGAGGATTGTTGAGCAGCGCCCGGGCAATGGCCGCCCGCTGACGCTCGCCGCCCGAGAGCTGGTTCGGGTAGGCGTGTGCCTGATGGCTCATCGACACCAATGCCAACACGGTGTCGATCCGGTTATTGATCGCTTCGGCGTTGCGCCAGTCGGTCGCCCGCAGAACGAACTCCAGATTCTGATAAACGGTGCAGTCTTCCAGCAGTGTGGCGTCCTGAAAAACGATCCCCAGCTGCCGTCGCAGGTAGGGCACCTGCCGCCGGGTCAAAGTGTGCAGCGGAAAACCGGCGATCTGTCCGCGTCCGATGCGTAACGGCAGCTCGCCGTACAAGGTCTTCAACAGGCTGCTCTTGCCGCTGCCGACTCGCCCCACGAGGTAGATCAGCTCGCCGGGATAGGCATACAGGTTCACGTCCCGCAATACTTCCCGGCGGGCGTCTTTCTGAAAAATCACGGCGTTCGTGAGCTGTAACGAGGGTTTGTCGGACATCAACATGGTAACCGCAAAGATAAAGCATTCCTCCCGATTTTTATCCGATACTTTTTTCTTTGTGCCTGCTGGAACCGTACCTTTCTTGAAAGAAAGGTACCCAAAGAACTTTTGCAGAGGTCGTCCCGGTGGGACGACCACGGGTTATCTCCGCCTCGTTCGTTGGGCTGTGATTTTCAGGCGAGGCGCGCGTGGGGTTCTCGCCCATTATTAGCGCGCTCGCCGAAAATCCAGCCCAACCAATCGGGCAGACACGGCCAGAGCATCCCGCAGGGATGCGCTCTGAAGTTTGGCTTCGCCTTCCTCCTCGCCGCTCGGCAATTTGCAAACTATGTTTGCATTGCCCTCACTGGCAGCGTCGGTTTTCTGGTTCTCTTTGTTCACAAAGAGAACAGTACTCTCCGATTCAAAGCAAGAAAACAGATACGGGATTAATTTGGCATAATTCTTGGTTTCATTACCCCGCGGAGTAATTAACCTCTGAAAGTTTAACCATTAAAAACCTTTGAGTTATGTATTTCTTGTGGTTTATTTTGATCGGTTTGGCAGCCGGATGGCTCGCCAGTTTGATTATGAAAGGTCGCGGGTCGGGCTTCCTGCTCAACATCGTGATCGGGATCGTCGGCGGGTTGCTCGGCGGCTGGATCTTCGGTCTTTTCGGCTGGGCACCCGCCAGCCGCTTCGGCAGCCTCATCACCGCACTGGTCGGCGCAGTGGTCTTGCTTTGGATCGTCTCGTTCTTCCGCTCGCGGCGGAAAGTCTCCCGGTAACGGGCGATAGCGGAAAAAGCAGCGCGCTCCGGATCAGTCCGGAGCGCGCTCTGTTTATGCAGGTGCCATAGATGTTCATCGTTCCCGCCGCAGCAGTTGGACGAACCGCACATCTTCGTATCCCGTCCCCTCCGCCGCCCGGATCCAGGCGCGTTTCACGCCCGAGTCCTCGAATCCTGCCCGTGCGAACAGCCGCAGGCTCGCTTCGTTCGAGAGCGGAATGTCCGCCCACAATTGCCTCATCTCCAAGTGCCCGAAAGCGTACTCTGCGAGGAGCTGCAAAGCCGCCGTCGCGAATCCTTGTCGGCGCATCTTCCGTTCGTAGATCAGCATGCCGACCCCCGCCCGTCGGTGCAGCGGGTCGAAATCGAACAGGTCTGCGCACCCGATCGTCTCGTCCGTCGCCCGCAGGTCGATCATCAGCCGCATCTGCCGGGCCGCGTAGAGGTCGAGCGAGGCGCCCGCGATGAACTCCCGAATCGCCGCCCGCGAAAAAGGGCGGGTCGTGTCGCCGAGCCGCCACAGCGTCGTGTCGTTCTCCCACCGGTACATCGCCTCGGCATCCTCCGGCTCCAAGGCTCGCAGCCGAATCCGATCGTCCTGTAACAGCATGTCGCTAAGCCTTTTGGAAGGTGATCTGCGCCCACCCGTCGCGTGTGTTGGTCGCCGTCTGCACCAGCCCGTGTCGCCGGGCCGTACCGATCAGCGTGTCCGCATCCAGGTCGAGAATGCCGCTGACCAGCAGCAGTCCCCCCTTCCGTAAACCGGCGGCGTACCGTTCCATATCGCCCAAAAGGATATTCCGGTTGATGTTGGCCAGTATGTAGTCGTAGACCTTTCCCGCCACCGCCGTCACGTCGCCCAGAATCGGACAGACTACGGTCTGCACTCCATTGGTCTGGATGTTTTCCAGACAGTTTTCGTAAGCCCACGTGTCGATGTCCACCGCGTCGACTACCACGGCGCCGCGCATGGCGGCCAAAATCGCCAGAATCCCCGTTCCGGAGCCCATGTCGAGCACCGATGCTCCGGCGAAATCCATCGCCAGCATCTGTTCCGCCATCAGGTAGGTAGTGGCGTGGTGCCCCGTGCCGAACGACATCTTCGGCATGATGACGATCTCGTGCTTAGCTCCTCCCGCTTTCGGTGCGTGGAACGGTGCACGGATGTAGCACATCCCGTCGAGGATGTCGATCGGTTCGAAACGCGACTCCCATTCGGCGTTCCAGTTCTGTTGTTCGATTTCGTTCCGTTCGTAGGGGTAGCCCTCGCGGTAGAGGAAGTTCTGGATGGCGGTATGCGTCGTTCCCTCCTGTTCCGCCGTGTCGGGAATGTAGCCCTTCACGCTGCCGGCCCCCGGCATGAAGCCGTCGGGCAGGTAGTCCGAGAAGCTCTCGAATCCCAGTTCGGCCAGCTCGGCCACGACGATCTCCGCCTCGTCCGGGCCCGGTACCTGAATGTTGTATTCGATATAATTCATCCTTTTGGGTTTAAAAACTTTGCATGTTCGGAAAGGGGCTTGTCCTGTTTATTCCGAGAGGCAACGCAACTGAAGACCGTAGGCGCGGTTGCTCGCGCTGCTGGGATTGAGGTACGCTACGTGGAAATGCAAGTTCATGCCATTAGTACCGCTGGCCGTGGAAGCCCAGCTGTAACCGAGGCTGCCGACGCTGCTCAGCGCGCCCGTATTCCGATCGCGATAGCCCGGGGCGGGGTCGGCTTCCGATTCGTCAAATCCCGAAAAGCCACCCCTCGATCACTTCCCAAATCTCGGCCTGCACCTCCTCGCTCTGCGTCTTGATCCGTGCCCGATGGCTGCCGCCCGGCTCCACGAAGAGCTTCATGTTCGCCTTCCCCTCGAAGAGCGTCGAGTCGGGCATCGCCGCGCTCCACGGGTCGTTCTCGCCGTAGATGCAGATCACCTTCGGGTCGTTCGCCTTGTAGAACGAGACGATCCGGCGCGAGAGTCCGTCGCTGAACCGGATATTCCGGGCATCGTCCGGCAGCATGATCCGCGGCAGGTAACCCCTGGCGTCCCGGATCGAGAGCAGCCCCTCGAACGGGGCCGTGTCGTAGCCGTAATAGCCCAGCTCCCGTTGTGCCTGCACGAAGAACGACGGTTCGTCGTTGACGGCGAAGTAGTCCGGCGAGACGATCGCGATCAGGTGATCCAACAGCTCCTGATGCGGCGAGTCCGGCGCCGGGATTAGGCTCGTCGCCGTCCCCCACTGCCAGATCGAGAAGGGGTATTCCAGCACGCAGAGGTCGAACACCTCGTCGATATTCGTCCGGAACGTATAGCTTTTCGACTTGCAGTATTCGTCGAAGAGCGGCACCAGCTCTTTCCGCCGCTTGAGCACCTCGGTCTGGAACTCCCGGATCGTGGCCCGCTCCTCGTCCGTCCCGACCCGGTCGAGGAACGGTTCGTGCCGCCCGTCCTCGACGCCGAAGCAGACCGGCCCGACATAAGCCACCGTTACGTCCACATCCTCCGGATAGTACATCCGGTAGATCAGCGAGTTTTCGCCCCCTTTGCTCACTCCCGTCGCCACCCACTTCTCCGGATAGATCTCCCGCAGCGCCTCCCGCACGGCGTGCAGGTCTGCCGCCGCCTGTTCGGCGTTCAGGTAGTGCCAGTTCCGCGGCTCGGGAGTCGATTCGCCGAAATACCGGTGCTCCACGAAGACCTGATTCGCGTTCAGGTGCTCCGAAAGCTCCTCGCGATACCGCGTCCCCACGGCCCTTGCCCCGCCGTACCCTTCGGTCACGAAGACCGTCGGCCGGTCGAAGCCCGTGTGCGCCACCACGAAACGCTGCTCGAAATGGCCCTTCCCCGGCCGCCGGTGGTCGAGCGGCTGTTCGAACATCACGGCGTACCGCTCTTCGAAAAGCCCTTTCTCTAACTCCTCGACCGACACGACGCCCTTCAGGGCGATCAGCCGGTCGTACAGCTCCGTGGCCCCCGCGAAGGTCAGCCCCGCCAGCAGCAGGGCGAAAAATGCGAAAGTAAATTTCAGGTATCTCATGGGATTCAAATTATTATTTTCTGATTTCATCGTACAGCCGCAGGAACGTTTCCGTCAGCGCCTTCCACCCGAAGCGGCGTTTTTCGACGGCGATGCGTGCCCGAAACTCCGCCGCCTTGTTTTGGGTGTAAAAGTCGGCGATCGCCCGGGCGATCCCCTCCGCCGACACCGGCGTCACGTAGCCCACCTCGCCGTCCGGCACGATCTCGGGCAGACCGCCCACCCGAGTCACCACCATCGGCACTTCGAAATGGTAGGCCACCTGCGTCACCCCGCTCTGCGTGGCGCTCCGGTAAGGCTGCACCACCAGATCCGAGGCGCAGAAGTAGTTCCGCACCTCCGTCTCCTCGATATACCGGTCGTGGACGACCAGATCGTCCGGGCCCAGCCCCAGACGCCGGATCAGTGCCTCGTATTTCTCCCGATTCCCGTAGTATTCGCCGCCGATCAGCAGCTTCCGCCCCTGCGTCCCGCCCTGCGCTTTGAGCATGGCCCACGCTTCGAGCAAGAGGTCGAGCCCCTTGTAGTCGCGGATAAAGCCGAAAAAGAGGACGTAGTCCGCCGCCGGATCCAATCCCAATGCCGCGCAAGCCTCCGCCTTCGGAATCGCCGGCCCGTAGGTGTCGTAGATCGGGTGGGGCGACATGGCCCGCACGCCCCGATAGGCGAACGAGTCGAGGTCGCGCCCCACCTCGTCCGACATGTAGACGACGCCGTCCGTCCGCCGCAGGAAGTAGCGGGTCAGTGTCCGGTCGCCGGGACGATGTTCGTGGGGGACGATGTTGTCCGTCAGCGCGATGATCCGCGTCTGCGGCGACCGCCGCCGGACGGTTCCGGCGATCGTCCCCAGCGACGGCCCCATGAAGGGCATCCAGAAGCGCGGAATCACCAGCTCCGGCCGCTCGGCGGCAATCTCGCGCCCCACCGCCGGCCAGTTCAGCGGGTTCACCGAGTTGATGCGCCGTTCGATGGCGAGCCCCTCCGGAGCCGCCATCCGGGTGTACTGCGTCTCGCCGGGGAAGAGAAACGACGGGTATTGCAGCGTGAAGTTGACGATCTTCACGTCGTGTCCCTCGCGGGCGAAGGCCGAGGCCAGCGTCTCGTCGAACTTGGCGATTCCTCCCCGGTAGGGATGGGCCGGCCCCAGGATGCGGATTTTCATGGCGTGCGTCTCTGCTGAAAAAGTATGCTAATATACGAAAAAGGTGTTATATTTGGTTGCCCGAACGAACCCGGGTTGTTAAAAATCGAAACGAACGCTATGAAAACGGACATCGAAATCGCCCGGTCGGTGCGGATGAAACCGATCGCCGACATTGCCCGCCAGCTGGGCATCGACCCCGAAGACCTCGAAATGTACGGGAAGTACAAGGCCAAGGTGCCGCTGAAATACATCGATCGGAACCGGATGCACGACTCGCGTCTGATTCTGGTTTCGGCCATCTCGCCCACCCCGGCGGGAGAGGGGAAGACCACCGTTTCGATCGGCCTGTCGCAGGCGCTGAACCGGATCGGGAAACGCTCGTGTGTCGTCCTGCGCGAACCGTCGCTCGGGCCGGTCTTCGGCATCAAGGGCGGAGCGACGGGCGGAGGCTGGTCGCAGGTCTTGCCGATGGAGGAGATCAACCTCCACTTTACCGGCGACTTCGCCGCGATCGAAAAGGCGCATAACCTGCTGGCCGCGTTGATCGACAATAATTTGCAGAGCAAAACCCGCTCGTTGGGGCTCGACCCGCGGACGATCGCCTGGAAACGGGTGATGGATATGAACGACCGCTCGTTGCGGGACGTGGTGGCGGGGCTCGGGGGGACGACCGGCGGGGTGCCGCGCGAGACGGGGTTCGATATCACGGCGGCGTCGGAGGTGATGGCGATCCTCTGTCTGGCTTCCGGGCCGGCCGACCTCAAACGCAGGCTGGGGAATATCTTCGTCGGCTTTACGTATGATAAAAAACCGATCTATGCGCGGGATCTGCATGCCGAGGGGGCGATGGCGGCACTGCTGAAGGATGCCATCAAACCCAATCTGGTGCAGACGATCGAGGGGACGCCGGCGTTGATCCACGGCGGGCCGTTCGCCAATATCGCCCAGGGGACGAATACGGTGCTGGCCACCGAGATGTCGCTTTCGCTGACGGACTATACGGTGACCGAGGCGGGCTTCGGGTTCGACCTCGGGGCGGAAAAGTTCCTCGACATCAAGTGCCGGGCGGCGGGGCTGGCTCCGAACGCGGTGGTGCTGGTGGCGACGGTGCGGGCGCTGAAATACCACGGCGGGCAGCCGCTGGCCGAGCTCAAGACGCCGAATGTCGAGGCGCTGGAGCGGGGGATCGAAAACCTCCAGAAGCATATCGAGAACATCGGGTTGTTCAACCTGTCGCCGGTAGTGGCGATCAACCGTTTCGTGACGGACAGCGACGAGGAGTTGCAGTTCATCAAGGATTATTGCACGATGCGCGGTGTGCCGTGCGCGGTGGCGAACGTCTGGGGCGAGGGCGGCGCGGGGACGGAGGAGCTGGCGCGGCTGGTGGTCGAGGCGACGGAATCGCGGCGGACGGATTTCCGACCGCTCTATCCGCTGGACGAGTCGGTGGAGAAGAAGGTGGAGACGGTCGCGCGGGGGATTTACGGGGCGGACGGTGTCGAATACACGCCCAAGGCGAAACAGGCTCTGAAGCGCATTGCGGATTTGGGCCTCACGGGGCTGGCGGTCTGCATCGCCAAGACGCAGAAGTCGCTGTCGGACAATCCGGCGCTTTTGGGTCGGCCGCGTGGTTTCACCATCACGGTACGGGACATCGAGATTGCGGCGGGGGCGGGTTTTCTGATTCCGATTACGGGCGAGATCATGCGGATGCCGGGTCTGCCGGAGGTGCCGGCGGCCGAGGCGATCGACATCGACGACGAGGGCAATATCTCGGGACTGTTCTAACATGGAGCAGGGCTGAAGGCCTGCATATATAAATAAGAGGCTGCGGCTTGCTTTCGGGCATGCCGCAGCCTCTTATTTAGGGTAAATCCGGCCAGTTTCGGGTAGAGGCTGCCCTTATTTTTAGGGTAGACCCGGCCCTTTGCCCCCCGCGGGCCTGCGGCGTTTATTCCGAGAGGCAACGCAACTGAAAACTGTGGGCTCGGTTCGGCGTGCTACTGGGGTTGAGTGCTGTCGTGTGAAAATCCAAGTCCAAACCATTGGTGCCGTCCACCGACGACGAGTAGCTGTAGCCGTATCGGCCGCTGCCGCTCAGTGCGCCCGAAGTCCCGTTGCGGTAGCCCGGGGCCGGTTGGCGGATTATTCCGTTGATTCCCGTTGCAGCACCAGCAGGTCGATCTCGGGCCAGGCGCCGAACCGAAACGGAATCGCGCCGCCCAGCCCCAACGAAACGAAAAGTTGCCGGTCGCCTTCGCGATACAGCCCGCCCCACTCCGGATAGCTCCACCGCGAGGGCGAAAAGCGGCCCACCTTCAGCTGCATGGCGTGGGTGTGGCCCGAAAGGGTGAGCTGGATGTCGCTCGCGGGAAGCACCTCGCGACGCCAGTGGCTCGGGTCGTGGCTCAGCAGAATCTGGAAAACACCCTTCGGCACGCTGCGCAGTGCCCGAGGAAGATCGCCTCGCGAAGGGAAGGGAGGCCGGCTGTCGTTCTCCACGCCGATCAGGGCGATGCTGTCCCTGCCCCGATGCAGCATCCGGTGTTCGTTCAACAGCAGGTTCCAGCCCATCGCCCGTTCGTGGTCGATCAATACCGCATGGTCGCGGGCCGCTTCGTGCGGCCGGTCGAGCCGTCGGTAGGTGCAATAGTCGTGGTTCCCGAGTACCGAATAGACTCCGTCCGGTGCCCGAAGCCGGGACAGCACTCCGAGGAACGGGTCGAGTTCATCGGACGAGAGATTTACTAAGTCGCCCGTGAAGACGATCAGATCGGGGTGCAGCCCGTCGACCCGGTCGACGAGCCGGGAAAGGTAGGTCGTATCGTTGCCGTACGTTCCCACGTGCAGGTCGGAGAGGTGGACGATGCGATAGCCGTCGAATGCCGGGGGCAGTCCGGCTGAGACCACGGTGGTCTCCCGGATGACCAGCCGTTTCCAGCCGCGGGCGAAACCGTAGTAGAATGCCGTGCAAATTCCGATCGCCGCGACGATTCCGAGTGTCGTCCCGATCTTTCCGACCTGCGGCGCGAAGAGCCCGACTCCTCGGCCGACCAGCGAAAAGAGGGCGAAAACGGCTTTCGGTACGGCGATGCACATCAGCAGGCCGAAGAAGAGGCGGACGCTCCCCTCGGGCCACACGCCGCCCAGCCAGCAACCCAACGCGACGAAGGCCAGCGCGGTCGGTGTCCAGTAGGCGATCGTCCACCGTCCGTCCGCGACGCCGCGCACGTAGGTGAGCCAGATATAAAGGTCGGGAAGCGTCAGCAGAAGCAGAAAAAGGACGATGAAGAGGGGTATCATACGGAAAGGGTATCTTATTTTATTGAATGCTAACGTCCGGCGGCCGGTTTTATTTTATCGGCGGGGGCGAGATGTCGTCATCAGAGGGGGGAGTTGTCGGACGGGGCGTTCGGACTGTAAATGTAGTCTCTTCGTTCGGAATCCGGCAGCGAACGGGCGCAAAAGCAGAAACGGGGAGCTCTGTGTGGCACGCCGTTTGCGATACAAGTCTCTCGAATGATTATCATAACCCTTATGAAAAAGCACCTTTTACTCTCCGCCCTCGCCTTTTTGGGGCTCTTCGCCTCCGAGGCGTTCGCCCAGAGCGCTCCGAAACACCGGCTTGCGAAACTGCCCTACACGCTCGACGCGCTCGCGCCGAAGATGAGCCGCGAAACCCTCGAATTCCACTACGGAAAGCACTATCAGACCTACCTCGACAACCTGAATGCCCTGATTTCGGGGACACCGTATGCGACCCTCTCGTTGGAAGAGCTCGTCCGCAAAGCGCCCGAGGGGCCGATCTTCAACAACGCAGGCCAGGCGTTGAACCACGAATTGTTCTTCCTGGGTCTCTCTCCGACGCCGCAGACCCGGCCTTCCGGAGCGCTGGCGGAGGCGATCGACCGCGATTTTGGCTCGTTCGACCAGTTCAAGGCCCAATTCACGAAAGCCGCAGCGGGACTTTTCGGTTCGGGCTGGGCGTGGCTGGCGACCGACCGGGAGGGTAAGCTCCGCATCACGACGGACGCCAATGCGGGCAATCCGTTGCGTTACGGCCTGACTCCGCTGTTGGGGCTGGATGTCTGGGAACACTCCTATTACCTCGATTACCGCAACCGCCGGACGGAATACATCACCAACTATTGGGATTTGGTGGATTGGAAGACGATCGGTCGGCGTTACGATCGGCGGTAAGTCCGCAGCGAACGCACGACCACTGACCAGCAGCCCGAGCGTTAAGTAACGCTCGGGCTGCTGCTTCTGGTTTGTTGTCCTCGCCGCCCCGGGCTTCCGCGATGCCGGCGATAACAGGCGATTGGGCGCACTGTGCAGCGTCGGCAACAGCGGGCACAGCTACTCGTCGTCGGTGAACGGCATAGTCGGCGTGTTCTTGGACTTCTACGCGCATAGCCTCAGCCCCAGCATCGCGCACAATCGCGGCCATGGTCTTCAGATGCGTTGCCTCTCGGAATAAACGGGGCGTATTGCACTTACAACAGGCCGCCTCTATCCTACATGTAGTCCCCCATTTGTGTGGTCGGAGCCAGCGTGGCCGGGAACGAGCATTGCGAAGTGGCGGCCCTACACTGGGAGTGACTCCGGCCCGAGCGCCCCAAAGGGTCGCATAAGCAACGTCTTTTCCTCGCGTGTTCGGGCCGTGCGCTCCGGGGGTGGGCCGAAGGCCCAGCGCGCAAGCCCGGCGGTTCGAAGAACCGCAAAAGCACGCCCCATTCTGCGGAGTTTGTTTTCGGCCGCAACCAGCGGAGAGCGAAGACGAAGCGAGAGCGGAGTATTTCGGCCCTCCGCATCCGGGGGCTGCGGGCCGACCGTTGACACGGGGAATTAGCTATTCGCTCTCGGCCCAAAGCACGACCAAGAGCACGGCCCAACTCACCGCCCAAATTCCAGCCCAAGACTCAGCCCAGCGCGGCACGAAAACCGTAGCCGGTTTTCGTGCCCGAAGAACAAGCACAGCCCAAAGCTCGGCCCAGTTCTCCGCCCCGTGTCCGCCTCACTGCGGCTCCGCTGTCGCTCCGCCACACTTCCGCGCACCGTTCTTTGGCCGCCCGCCGTGGCGCGAACGCGTCGGCCAAGCGGGCCCCACGTCCCGTGGACGGGAAATGCTGGCGCATTTCCACTGGCCGCCTCTACCCCTGTTCTCTGTCCGCGCGCTGGCGGAAATCTTGTCAAAACGCGCCAGCGCATTTTGACGATTTCCCTCCTAAGGCGTGGCGCGCGGTTACTTTTAAGTAATAAAGGCCGCCCGCCGTGGCGCGAACGCGTCCGCCGGGCAGGCGGTGCGTGCCGCACTCCCGATTGGCCGCCTCTACCCCAACAGCTAACGGAGCCTCTACCCCCGCCGGATTTCCGACGCCTGATTCCGAAGAGAGCCGAAAAGCTCCGAAAATTTCGTTATTTTGCAACCTCATGATGCTCGATCCTGACAAATATCCCCCCCTGAATCTCCCGGCCGCCGACCTGCGGCTCCGCGCCGCCGGCCCGAAACCCGAAGTCTGGGACGCATTGCGACGCAAATGGCTCGTACTCACCCCCGAAGAGTGGGTACGGCAGCACTTTATCCGCTTTCTCACCGGCAGTCGCGGCATCGACCCTTACCGCATCGTACAGGAACAACCCCTCCGTATCGACGGATTCGCCCTGCGCGCCGACATCGTCGTCTACTCCCGGCAGGCCGAACCGCAGCTCGTCGTCGAATGCAAAGCCGCCGGAGTGACCATCACACAGGATGTATTCAACCAGGTGGCACACTACAACATCCGGCTCGGGGTGCCTTACTTAGTGGTGACTAATGGGTTGCGTCACTACTGCTGCCAGATCGACCACGCCGCCCGGAGCTACCGCTTCATCGACGAAATACCGCAACTGTAAATATGGCTATCCATCTGCAAGTCGAGTCGCTCACCAAATCCTTCGGCGAGCGCACCCTATTCGAAAACATCGCTTTCGGCATCAACGAAGGAGAGCGCATCGGCCTGATCGCCGCAAACGGGGCCGGAAAGACCACCCTGCTCAATATCATTGCCGGCCGGATGGACTACGACAGCGGTGCAGTCGTTTTCCGGCGCGACCTGAGGGTCGGCTATCTGGAACAGAATCCGCAGTTTCCGGCCGGGACGACGGTGCTGGAGGCCTGTTTCCACGGCGAAAACGAAACCGTCAGGACTTTGGCGCAGTACGAACAGGCTCTGGCCCGGAACGATGCGGCGGCGCTCGACGCCCTGTTTCCCCGGATGGAGGCGCTCGGGGCGTGGGATTTTGAACAGCGGGCCAAGCAGATTCTCGGACGGTTGCAGATTACGGATCTCGAACAGCGGATCGAAACCCTTTCCGGCGGACAGCTCAAGCGGGTGGCGCTGGCGGCGGCGCTGATCGTCGAGCCCGAATTGCTGATCCTCGACGAGCCGACCAACCACCTCGACCTCGAAATGACCGAATGGTTGGAAGAATACCTCGCCGGGCGGCGCATGAGTCTGCTGATGGTGACCCATGACCGCTACTTCCTCGACCGGGTCTGCAACGAAATCCTCGAAATCGACGACCGCCGAATCTACAGCTACAAAGGCAATTACAGCTACTACCTCGAAAAACGGCAGGAGCGGATCGACGCGGCGGACGCGACGGTGGCGAGGATGAAAAACCTCTACCGCAGGGAGTTGGAGTGGATACGCCGCACGCCCTCGGCGCGGTCGGGAAAGGCGAAATACAGGATCGACGCCTTTCAGGAGATTAAGGAGAAGGCGCACGTGAGGCGAAACGAGGCGGAGGTGCAGTTGGACGTGCGGCAGACCTATATCGGGAAGAAGATTTTCGAGGCGCTGCACCTCTTCAAACGGTTCGGCGAACGGGTGATTCTCGATGACTTCAGCTACCTCTTCGCGCGCTACGAGAAGATGGGGATCGTGGGGAACAACGGCACGGGGAAGTCGACTTTCATCAAGATACTCCTCGGTCTCGAACCGGCCGACAGCGGGGTGATCGACGTCGGCGAGACGGTGCGGTTCGGCTATTACAGCCAGCAGGGGCTGGAGTTCGACCCGGAGGTGCGGGTGATCGACGTCATCACGGCCATTTCGGAGAATATCACCCTAAGCGACGGCAAACAGATCAGCGCGTCGCAGCTGCTGACGCGGTTCCTCTTCTCGCGGCAGGCGCAGTACGACTATGTGGCGAAGCTGAGCGGGGGCGAACGGCGGCGGCTCTATCTCTGTACGATTCTGATGGCGAATCCGAATTTCCTGGTGCTGGACGAGCCGACGAACGACCTGGATATCCAGACGCTCAATGTGCTGGAGGAGTATCTGGCGGTGTTTTCGGGGTGTCTGATCGTGGTGTCGCACGACCGCTATTTCATGGACAAGGTGGCGGATCACCTGCTGGTGTTCCACGGCGAGGGGCGGATCGAGGATTTTCCGGGCAACTATACGGATTACCGCAGCCGGCAAAGGGAGCGGGAGGCGGAGCGGGCGGCGACGGCCAAGGCGGTGGCGGCGGCTCCCAAGGTGGCGGCGCCGGCGGCGGAGAGGCCGAAGGAGCGGGTCAAGGGAAAGCTGTCGTTCAACGAGAAACGGGAGTTCGAGCTGTTGGGCGAGGAGATTCCGCGGCTGGAGGCGGAGAAGGCGGCTATCGAGGCGGCGATGAGCAGCGGCTCTCTGTCTACCGAGGAGCTGATCGCCGAGTCGGAACGGATCGCGGCGCTGATCGACGAAATCGATGTCAAGTCGATGCGCTGGCTGGAGCTCTCGGAACTCTAACGGATGGGAGAAAACGGGTATGGACAAAGGGCTGAACAGGTGGACGCTGGCCTTTACGGCACGGTATGTCAGGAGGTACAAAAATCGGCCGGAACGGAATCGTTTCCGGTTCGCGATGGCGGGAACGGGACGCTATATGATCGACTGGGGGGACGGGACGGTGGAGCGGGGAGAGAGGATGCCGGAGACGCTGGAGGGGGGAGATTGCGGGCATATGTATCGACGGAGGGGGAGGTATCGGATCCGGATCGTGGGAGAGGAGGGCGAGTTGTGGCAGTTCGGGTGCGGGAGGAAGGAGGCGGAGGAGACTGGTTTCTCGGAGCTCTCGATGGAGGGGTGCGGGGGGCTCAGGAGGTGGGAGTGCGGCGGGATGAGGGGGATGCTGCCGGAGCTGGGGCGGTTGACGAGGCTGGAGGTGTTGGATTGTTCGCATAATCGCTTGTCGGAGTTGGAGGTCGGGGCGCTGGGGCGGCTGAAAATACTGATTTGTTCGGGGAATGACTTGAGGGGGCTGGAGGTCGGCGGGTGTCCGGAGTTGGAGGTGTTGAAGGCGGATTTTAATCGATTGGAGGGGGTGGAGCTGTCGAAAAATCGGAGACTGAGGGTGTTGGATCTGGGGGGGAACTGGCCGGAGCTTCGGAGGCTGGAGGTCGGCGGGTGTCCGGAGCTGGAGGTGCTGGAGTGTATGGGGAGCAATTTGACGGAGCTGGATGTGAGCGGGAACGGGAGGCTGAGGGTGTTGAACTGCGGCAGTAATGAGCTGTCGGCGTTGGATGTGACGCATTGTCCGGAGTTGGAGGAGTTGGATTGTGAGGGCAATCCGCTGACGGAGCTGGATGTGAGCCGGAACGGGAGGTTGAGGAGGTTGTCGTGTCGGCATGCGGAGCTGAGGGGGTTGGATGTGACGCACAATCCGGAGTTGGAGGAGGTGTGGGTCTCGGATAACGGGTTGATGGAGTTGGATGTGTCGCGGAATCCGAAGTTGGAGCGGTTGTGGTGTTACCGGAATCGGATCGGGAGGCTGGAGCTCGGCGGAAATGAGGCGCTCGCGGACTTGAAGTGCGACGGAAATAAGCTGACGGTGCTGGATGTCAGCGGATTGCCGAGGTTGCGGCAGTTGTTGTGTTATCGGAATAAACTGAAGGTGCTGGATGTGAGTCGGAACGGGTGGCTGGAACGGTTGGCGTGCGATAAGAATGGGATGACGGAGCTGGTTGTGGGGGGCAATGAGCGGCTGGTCTCGTTGGAGTGTTATGGGAATCGGCTGGCGGCGGAGGGGATGGAGCGGATTTATGAGGCGTTGCCGCAGGGGAGGAGGGAGACGGGGACTGGGAGTTCAATTCGGGTTGATCGGGAGGCGGCGGGCGATTATGGGCGGGCGGAACGGAAGGGGTGGAGGGTGGTGCTGACGGAGTGGGAGGTGGGGGGTGAGGAGGATGAGGAGTATTGGAGGTTCCGGCGCAGTTAGGGTGGGGAGGGATAAATAGCATTATGGGGTGTATTCCGATCGGAATACACCCCATAATTAATTGTAAATCAAATAGATAACTATCTATTTGTTGTTCTCCGGACGCAATTTGCGCACGGTCATCCCTGCTTGCCACATCTCGCTCTCGCGCAACTCTTTGAGCTCTTTTTCGAGCCCTTCGCGGTAGTCGGGTTTCGAGTTACAGTCGATCGAACGCTGCGCTTCGTTCCCATTAGCCACTTCGCTATAAAGTTTCTGGAATACCGGCAATGTCGCATCCCGGAAAGGTTTCCACCAGTCCAGGGCGCCGCGCTGGGCGGTGGTGGAGCAGTTGGCGTACATCCAGTCCATCCCGTTTTCGGCTACGAGCGGCATCAGGGATTGGGTCAGCTCTTCGATGGTTTCGTTGAAGGCTTCGGAGGGGGTGTGCCCATTCTCGCGCAGTACTTGGTATTGTGCGGCAAAGATACCCTGGATGGCGCCCATCAGGGTGCCGCGTTCGCCGGTCAGGTCGGAGTAGACTTCGCGTTTGAAGTCGGTTTCGAAGAGGTAGCCTGAGCCGACGCCGATCCCAAGAGCCAGCACACGGTCTTTCGCTTTGCCTGTCGCGTCCTGGAAGACGGCGAAGCTGGAGTTCAGCCCGCGCCCTGCCACGAACATCCGACGCAGGGAGGTTCCCGATCCTTTCGGTGCGACGAGGATGACGTCGACATCGGCAGGGGGCACGATCCCTGTCTTTTCCTTATAGGTGATCCCGAAGCCGTGGGAGAAGTACAAGGCTTTCCCGGGTGTCAGGTGTTTCTTCACGGTGGGCCACAGGGTGATCTGGCCGGCGTCGGAAAGGAGGAACTGGATGATGGTGCCTTTTTCGCAGGCTTCTTCGATCTCGAAGAGGGTCTGGCCGGGTACCCAGCCGTCGGCGACGGCTTTGTCCCAGGTCTTGGAGTTCTTGCGCTGGCCGACGATGACGTTGAAGCCGTTGTCGCGCAGGTTCATGGCCTGGCCGGGCCCTTGAACGCCGTAGCCGATGACGGCGATGGTTTCGTCTTTCAGGATCTCTTTCGCTTTGCTCAGCGGGAATTCTTCGCGGGTGACGACGCTTTCTTCTACGCCGCCGAAGTTGATTTTTGCCATTTGTTTGTGGTTGTTTTTTTATGTCTGTTTTTGTGGTTTCGGTGTGTGGGGTAAAGGTAGGGATTTATCGGCGAAGTTGCGATGTGCCGTACCTGTTTATTACACGGAAAATAGCTCGGGGCTCTCTCTCTGTAGGGGCGGGTCATTCGCCTGCGGCGAGCTGGCCGAGGACGTTTTCCACGGAGGGGTCGTGCAGGACGAGGTTCTCGGAGCGGGTGAATTGAAGAAGCATGCCGCTGGTTTGGAGGTGGTCGCGCAGGGATTCGATCTCTTCTTTGGTGCCGGTGCGTTCGAGGACGATGTAGGCGGGGTTGATTTCGATCACGCGGGCGTTGTGTTCTTTCAGGGGGGTGTCGCCGCTGTGGCGGAAGGCGTCGGGGGAGACTTTGTAGAGGGCGATCTGTTGGGTGGTGACGTCGCAGGCGCGGTATTTGTCGGCGCGGAGCACTTCGACGATGCGTTCGATGCCGCTCAGCACGCGGCGGGCGGTGTCTTCGCTGGTGAAGGCGTGGATGGTGAACATGCTGATCCCTTTCACGGCGGTTTCGCTCACTTTCAGGCTCTCGATGTTGATCTTGCGACGGGTGAAGATGGAGGTGATCCGACCGAGGACGCCGACTTGGTTTTCGGTGAAGACGGTGATGATATATTCGCGGATGGTGGGGTCGGTGTCGCGGGTGGGGGCCATAGGTCTCTCTGTGGTTGGTCGATTACGGGTAATGTTGTAATCGATGGGGTTGGTATTCAGTTCGTAAGGTCTGTTATTCGCGGAATGTTTAAACATTGTTGCAACTTTATACTTTTTGTTTAAAGATTGCTGCAAAATGTATAAACTTTTTTTATACATGGGCGTTTTTGTACATGGGGCGGTGGCGAGCGTTGTTCGCGCACCTTTTTTGTCCGCGCCGGGGAAATCTTATCAAAACGCGCAAGCGCATTTTGACGATTGCCCTCTTAAGGCGGCGGCGCGTGCATTTGCTGACTGGCAGCCTCGGCCCAACTCAGCGTCCAATCCTTTGTCCGCGCGCTGGCGGAAATCTTATTCAAACGCGAACTTACGCGTTTGAATGATTTCCTTTTCCAGCAGTCGCGCGCGGGTCAAGCTTTGGTCCGGATAGAACCGTACCTTTCTTGAAAGAAAGGTACCCAAAGAACTTTCGTGATAGCTACGCTACTCCTTAGGCTCCGCAGGACTCAAGGGACTCTGTCTGTGTCCGCAGTGGACTATTGAGAATCTCTTTCCTAATGATGCCGGTCACTCGTTGTAGAGTAGGTCGTCTAACGAGGCGCCGCCGGGGATCATCGGGAAAACGTTGTCTTCTTTCCCGACGGCGACTTCCAAAAAGTAGGGGCCGGGGGTGGCGAACATCTCCCCGACGGCGGCTTGCAGCTCGCTCCGGTCGATCACGCGACGGGCGGGAATATCGTAGGCACCGGCGATCCGGACGAAGTCGGGGTTTACGAGCTCGGTGGCGTTGTAGCGCTTCTCCATAAACAGCTGCTGCCACTGGCGTACCATTCCGAGGAAGGTGTTGTTCAGAACGACGACTTTCACGGGGATTCCCCAGTGGATCATGGTGCCGAGCTCCTGGATGGTCATCTGGAAGCCGCCGTCGCCGAGGAAGACGACTACGTCGCGTCCGTGTTCTTCGCCGTTCCGTCGGGCGGCTTCGTCGAGGGCGACTTTCGCGCCGATGGCGGCGGGAAGACCGTAACCCATAGTCCCCAAGCCGCCGGAGGTCACTAAGCTCCGGGTGTGTTTGTAGAAGGAGTAGCGGGCGGCCATCATCTGGTGCTGGCCGACGTCGGTCACGACGACGGCTTCGCCGCCGGAGGCTGCGGCCACGGCGCGGACGGTCTCGCCCATGGTCAGTGTATCCCGTTCGGGTTGCAATTGACGCCGGATGACGCGCTCTTCTTCGACGGCGGCATGGGAGGCGGCCTGGGCGAACCAGGCTTCGCGCGGTTTCCGGACGATATCGCCGGTACTGAGCAAAGCGGTCAGGGCTTCGCGGGCGTCGCCGAGCAGGGCGAGGTCGGTGCGGACGTTCTTGTCGATCTCGACGGGGTCGATTTCGATGTGGATGACACGGGCTTTCGGGGCGTAGGTCTTCAGGTTGCCGGTCACGCGGTCGCTGAAGCGCATGCCGATGGCGAGCAGCAGATCGGATTCCTGGGTCATGAGGTTGCCGGCTACGTTCCCGTGCATGCCGACCATACCGATATATAAAGGATGGTCGCTCGGGATGCTCGAAAGGCCCATCAGGGTCGAGGCTACGGGAATATTTCCGGCTTCGGCCAAACGGAGTACTTCCTGTTCGGCACCGGAAATTTTCACGCCGTTCCCCACGAGGATCAAGGGGCGCTCGGATTCGTTGAGCAGGGCGATGGCGTCGCGCACGGCGTCGGGATCGATGGTCGGATTGGGGTGGTAGCTCCGGATGCCGGTGCAGGGTTCCCAACGGTAGTCGCCGACGGCGGTCAAGGCGTCTTTGGTGAATTCGATGTACACGGGGCCGGGACGTCCCGATCCGGCGATATAAAATGCTTTGGCGATGGTGGGTACGATCTCGTCGAAGCGGGTCACCTGGTAGTTCCACTTGGTGATCGGGACGGTCATATTAATCATATCGGCCTCTTGGAAGAAGTCGGTTCCCAAGGCTGTTGACGGCACTTGTGCGGAGAGGCAGACGATCGGGGTGGAGTCGAGCATGGCGTCGGCGATCCCGGTCAGCAAATTGGTCGCCCCCGGTCCCGAGGTGGCCATGCAGACGCCGGTGCGGTTCGAGACGCGGGCGTAGCCTTGGGCGGCGTGGACGGCACCCTGCTCGTGCCGCGTCAGGAGGTGACGCAGTTCGGGGTAGTCCTGCAACCGGTCGTAAACGGGGGTGATGCTCCCTCCCGGATAGCCGAAGACGGTCTCGACGCCCTGGTTGATCAGGGAGGAGAGGAGGGCTTCGGCGCCGCTGATATGTGCTTTTTCGGTATATCTCATGACTCTGGTATCTGGTGGTGGTTGGGGGCTATTCGACGATCCGGACGGCGCCTTTGTCGGCGGAGGAGACCATGTGGGCATAGGCGCGCAGGGCTTTGCTCACGGTGCGTTCCCGGTGGGGGCGGAAGCCGCCGTTCGACCGGATGTGTTTCATGCGCCGGGCCAGAATATCGTCGGCTACAACTAAGGATATGGAACGGTTGGGGATGTCGATCCGAATTTTATCGCCGTCTTCGACGGCGGCGATCAGGCCGCCTGCGGCGGCTTCGGGCGAGCAGTGGCCGATCGAAAGTCCCGATGTCCCGCCGGAAAATCGACCGTCGGTCAGCAGGGCGCAAGCTTTGTCGAGCTTGACGGTCTTGAGGTAGGAGGTGGGGTAGAGCATCTCTTGCATCCCCGGCCCGCCTCGCGGCCCTTCGTAGCGGATAATCACGACGTCGCCTGCCTTGACTGTCCCGTCCAATATCCCTTTGCTGGCCTGTTCCTGGGAGTCGAAAACGCGGGCTGTCCCTTCGAATACGAGGATGGAGGCGTCGACGCCGGCGGTCTTCACGATACACCCGTCTTTCGCAATATTTCCGTAGAGCACTGCCAGCCCGCCGTCTCGCATATAAGCGTGTTCGATGTCGCGAATGCACCCCGTGGCCCGATCGAGGTCGTAGTCGGGGTACATCGCGTCCTGAGACCCCAAGTGGGTGTTGACTTCGGGCCGGTTTCCGGGGGCGGAGAGGTAGCGTTCGGTATCTTCGCCCCGGGCACTGGCTCCGAGGTTGGCGATATCGTACCGGGCCACTGCCTCTGCCAGGGTCAAGCCGTCGGCGCGTTTCACGGTGCCGTCGATCAGGCCTGCGCGAAGCAGAATCCCGAGGATGGCCATAATCCCGCCGGCGCGGTTGACTTCCTGTATGTGATAGGAGGAGTGGTTGGGGGCCACTTTACACAGCACGGGCAATTTTCTCGACAAGGCGTCGATGTCGCGCATGGTGAAGTCTACGCCGGCCTCCTGTGCCACTGCCAGCAGGTGCAGCACGGTGTTGGTCGACCCGCCCATGGCGATGTCGAGGCTCATGGCGTTGAGAAAGGCCTGCTTGGTCGCGATAGACCGCGGAAGAACGCTGTCGTTGTCGTTGAAATAGTAGTCGCGGGCGTTCTTGACAATCAGTTTCGCGGCGGATTCGAACAGTTTCCGGCGGTTCGTATGGGTGGCGACAATGGTTCCGTTCCCGGGCAGCGAAAGTCCCAAGGCCTCTGTAAGGCAGTTCATGGAGTTGGCGGTGAACATCCCGGAGCAGGAGCCGCAGGTCGGACAGGCGTGGCGCTCGATTTTCGAGAGCTGGGCGTCGGATATACTCGGGTCGGCGCCTTTGACCATCACGTCGATGAGGTCATAGGCCTCTCCGTCCACAACCCCCGCTTCCATCGGGCCGCCGCTCACGAATACGGCCGGGATGTTCAGCCGCATGGCGGCCATCAGCATCCCGGGGGTGATCTTGTCGCAGTTCGAGATGCAGACGATGGCGTCGACGGTGTGGGCCTGGCACATGTATTCTACGGAGTCGGCGATCAGGTCGCGCGAGGGAAGGGAGTAGAGCATTCCGTCGTGGCCCATGGCGATGCCGTCGTCGATGGCGATGGTGTCGAATTCGGCGGCGTAGCACCCTTCGGCTTCGATGAGCTGTTTGAGCTCCTGACCGATGCGGTGCAGGTGGGTGTGCCCGGGTACGAACTGGGTGAAGGAGTTCACGATGCCGATCACGGGCTGGCCGAAGTGCTCTTCTTTCATGCCGTTGGCGCGCCAAAGGCTACGGGCGCCGGCCATCCGGCGGCCATGGGTGCTGACGTCGCTGCGTAAGGGTCTCATGGTGGTTTGCGTTTTGGGCTTCTTTGCCGGTACAAATGAAGAACATAAACCCCTCCGACTCAAAAGGGAGTTCGGAGGGGTTTACGGATTCCAATGGGGAATTGTATTCTATAATAAACTTATTTTTAGTTTGTTGTGTCTTGCTTTTCTTCGGTGTCAAGCGGGTCTTTTTTGTCGCTCGCGGAGGGGTGGGCGAGGGGGTGGAGCTCCAGGGCGCTCCGAAGGTCGCGCAGTTCGAGGTGGGTGTAGATCTCGGTGGTGAGGATGGATTCGTGGCCCAGCAGCTCTTGTACGGCGCGGATGTCGGCGCCGCCCTGGAGTAGGTGGGTGGCGAAGGAGTGGCGGAGGGTGTGGGGGCTGATGGTCTTGGTGATGCCGGCGGCGGCGGCGATGCGGCGGATGATGGTGAAGATCATCACGCGGGTGAGCTGGTGGCCGTTGCGGTTGAGGAAGAGGATGTCGGAGGAGTCGGACTGGACGGGTTGTTCGTGGCGCCGGGAGAGGTAGAGTTCGAGTTGACGGAGGGCGGGGGGGGCGATGGGGACGAGGCGTTGTTTGTTCCCTTTCCCGGTCACGCGGATGACGTGGTCGGCGGTGAAGAGGTCGCTCAGGCGGAGGGTGACTAACTCGCTGACGCGGAGGCCGCAGCAGTAGAGGACTTCGAGGATGGCGCGGTTGCGGTGGCCGAGGGGGGTGCTCAGGTCGATGGTGTCGAGCATGCGCCGGATTTCGTCGTAGGAGAGGGTGTCGGGCAGGCGGCGGGCGATCCGGGGGGAGTCGATGAGTTCGGTGGGGAGGGTGTCGATAAGGTCGGCGTGGAGGAGGTAGGCGAAAAAGCTCCGGATGCCGCTCAGGGTGCGGGCTTGGGTGGAGTCGCCGGCGCCGCTGTCGTAGAGGTGGGACATGAAAGTTTCGATGTCGGCGGGGGTGACGCTCTCGGGGGAGACGGGGCGGGGTTGGCGGAGCAGAAAGGAGGCGAGGCGGGTGGCGTCGCGGCGGTAGGCTTCGATGCTGTGGGTGGAGAGGTTCCGCTCGAATCGAAGGTAGTCGCGGTAGTTGTCCAGGGCTTGTTGCCAGGCGGTGGCGGGGGTGGGGGTGTTCATGGTTCGGGGCGGGTTGCCGGGTGCGGGTGGTTGTGCTGCCGGGGCGAGGGGCTGGCGAAAATACGCTCGGATGGGGCTAAATTACCTAAATTTGCACTAAATTTGACGTCTAATCGGAGAATTCATGAAAAAGATATTGATTATCAACGGGCCGAATCTCAATTTGCTGGGGGTGCGGGATCGGGAGGTGTATGGTTCGCGGACGTTCGAGGATTACCTGACGGAGCTGGTGGCGGAGTTCGAGGGGCTGGCGGAGCTGGATTATGTCCAGTCGAATGTGGAGGGGGTGTTGATCGATGCGATCCACGGGGCGAGGGAAATTTACGACGGGGTGGTGCTCAATGCGGGGGGGTATACGCATACGTCGGTGGCGCTGGCGGATGCGGTGGGGGCGGTGGCGGGATGCGGACTGGGAACGGTGGAGGTGCATATCTCGAACATCCTGGCGCGGGAGGAGTTCCGACATGTCTCGCTGATCGCGCCGAGGTGCAGGGGGTCGATCATGGGCTTCGGGCTCGATTCCTATCGGCTGGCGATACGGAGCTTCCTGTAGGGGTTGCCGTGTGGGGCGCGGGTTGCTGGTTTTAGGCTGAGGCTGCCATAGCGAAACGTAGTTTCGCCCGTCCCGCCGGGGTCACCCGGTCGCCGCCCGCGCAGGGCAGTTTCAGACGGGACAAAGCTCGACCGCGCGCCGCCGCCTAAAGAGGGAAATCGTCAAAATGTGCTGGCACGTTTTGACAAGATTTCCCCGGCGCGCACTAAGAACTGGGCCAAGCTGCTTAAGCG
>NZ_JBQIQO010000018.1:0-45165 GCF_056799795.1 Rikenella sp. | reverse complement strand
CTCTGGCGCTTGTCGGCTGTAAGGACAAGATGCGCGAGCTGAACACCAACCCGAACACGATCACCACCACAGACCCGCGATATGTCTTCCTCTCGGTGATGCAGGATTTCGACTACAGCGAGCGCGGCTTCGGCGAACAATTGATGTTCAATACCGCTGTGAAGATGCAGTACTTCGTCTCTTACACCGGAGCTACGGACGGGACCTACTGCGATGCGCAGGCAGACACCTACGTGACGCCGGGAACGGTCTCCTATACCTATGATCGTTTCTACGACATCGGTCACCAGATGGTGGAACTGCAACGTTATATCGACGCACTGCCCGAACATGAAAAGGTGCAGTACACCGATTTGCACGCTATCGCCGGTATCGTGAAGGTATACGAAGCTTTCCGGGTGTTCCAGAACTACGGTGCGGCGGTCTACACCGAAGCGTTCAAGGCTCTTTCCGAAGGGATCATGACGCCGACGTACGACATCTTCGACAATAAGATGTACGAATGGTTGGATGACGAACTGCTCTCGTACATCCAAGTGCTGGAAAAACCGGCCGGCGACGAAGTGATGGCGTTGGGCGAATACGACCCGATCTACGGGTACATCGCCAGCAAAACAGCCAGCGCACCGGCCATCCAGAGCAAGTACGACGTTCAACGGACGAATTGGAAGAAATTCGCCAACTCTTACCGGTTGTACATGGCTTGGATCATGAAAGCCGTAGACCAGGCACGCTTCGATAAAGTATTGGGTGAAACGAAAGCTTCCGGTTGGTTCGAATCGGCTGCCGACGGGGCTGTCGCTTACATGAACGGGAGCAATGCCAACAGCGGTCTGATCTACAACTCGGACGGCCCGAACTCGATCAGCGTCACTTACGCCGTATCGGCCAACTTCATCTCTTACCTGAAGGAGTTGGACGACCCGCGTCTGCCGCTCTTGGCGCGCAACAACGGCCTGAACGGAGACAACAAGGCCATTCAGTGGATGCAGCACTACTTCCCGGACTCGCTCGTGAAGCACGCTTACTACGACAAACAGACCAAAACCTCGCTGAAAGATGTTCCTTGGGGTGATGTGTTGGACTTCGGAACTGACCCGATGATGGCTTATCAGGGTGTTTCGGCCAACCCGTACAACTACGACATGAGCGGCCCGGGCAATTTCTGGGGCCAGCGTAATTTCACTTTCCGTTTCCACCACCCGGACTACAAACCGGGCGACGCGGAATGGAACAAGAAGCTCAAACCGTGGTTCGTGACTAATCAGGGTGCGGTTTCCAAAGATTTCCCGGCCCAAGACACGATCTGGAACGCAGACACGACCTTCACCATCGAAATGGGATCTCGGCCTCAGGGACGTTATTTCGTTGCCGACGGGGGTAAAAAAGAGGGTGACGGAGCCGGGAACAGCGGTGTGAACGGGAACGACGGGCCGGTTAATCCGTCAAACAAGTTCTACACCCATCCGGTCTACACCTATCCGGAATTCTGCTTCATGATGGCTTATCTGAGCAACGAAGGGGTCGCTACCGGTAAAACGGCCGACGTTTGGTACGAAGAGGGTGTGACGGAAGCCATGAAAGAGCTTCAGACCGATGCAATCCGTTATGAAGTTCAGGTGGCAACCAACTCCGGAGCGACCAAAATCGTCGGGGTGAATGACGCCGGGGTGTACTCCATCACGGACAAGATCGCACCTTACGTTCAGGCCCAGGCGCTGGCCAACGCTGCGGATAAGAAGGAGGCGATCGTGGGTCAGATGTGGATCTACGCCTACAACCAGCCGAACAAGATGTGGGACTGGTGGCGTTTGACGGGTTATCCGAAGATCGTGAAGGTAACTACTCCGGCCGATGCGGCTCAGGTGAGCGGTCCGTATTGGGTTCAGCCGGTTCCGCGGACTTCGACGAATGTCCTCTCGTTCCCGCGTCGTGCTTCGCTGCCGCAGCCGAACGAGCTGAACAACGCGAATTACAACGCTACGCGCGATGCGTTGCTGGGGCCGGTATACGGGACGACCTACAACCAGACTACGGGCCGCATCTACTGGGATGTACAGGGTTTGTAGTTTCGGATTTCGGAACTATTTGACCGACCATTAACACGGAGGGCTCCGGGGAAATCGATTCCCCGGAGCCCTCTTCTTTTTTTGCGGTCGTTGTCAGACGTTCTTTGCCGGGCAAGCCTTTGCCGCAACAAAAACAGAGCCGACAAAAGAACGGCCCTATTTCACCCGTTCGAAGTATTCGACGAACTTGTCATGCGGCGCCGAAACGCAAATCCGCGCGAACTTCGACGCCTCCTCCTTCCTGCTTTTGGTGAAGAACGAGAGCGACACGCTGCCGATCCGATGCGCCAGCAACTCCTCCTCCGTCCGGTTCACGACGACGAAAATCCCGGTCGGCGTGCTCGCATGGTAGTACTCTTCGGCCAGCAATCCCCGTTGTTTCAGGTATTCGATATTGAGCGCGATGCCGCGCGAAGTGGCCGCCTTGAACGCATCGGCCGCCGCGATCCCCGTCGGCGTCGTCAGGAGCCGGAGAATCAGCTGTTGGGCGAACGCATTGACGCCGTTCGTGCAGTACATCAACCGAACCTCCAACTCGTCGTGCAACTCCCGATTGGTGGTATGGATAAACCCGAGCCGCTGGCCGCTGAGCCCCACCGACTTGCTGAAACTTTCCGTAATGATGACGTTTTCGAGCTCCAGCAGCCGCTGGTAATAGTTGTCGTATTTGTCATAGAAGATCCGCCGGTACGGGCTGTCGAAAAAGACCGTCACGCCTGCGTCGTTGAGCTTTTTGATCAGGGCGAACTGTTCGTCGTCGTCGTATTTTTCGCCCAGCGGATTCCCCGGGTCGCAGATCAACACCGCATTTCCTTTTAGCTCCGGAATCATCCCTGCCAGATCGCGCTGAGCCATGTATTCGGCATTGCCGATTCCGCGGACGGTCAGCATCTGGAAATAACAGCCCCAATAGTAGACCGGCAGGTAGAGTTTCCCCATCCCCACAGCCTGCACCACGAGATCCAGGGCGTTCATTCCGCCGGCCGTAATCAGGATGTTGTCTGCCGACGACTTGCCGCCGAAATATTCGTCGTTGATGGCCTGTCGCAACGCCGGAAAACCGGGCCCCGGAGGATAGACCTGAATGTCGTTGGAGTTGAAGTCCATCTCTTTGACCACCTCGCTCAGGTCGATATTGACCACGGCATTCACCCCGCGATTGAGCGGGAGGTAAGTTTCGCCGGTTTCGACCGTCAGTTTTTTGAGTTTTTCACCGATCTGTACGATCTTGGACAGAGCGGCACCGCTTTTTTTGATCTCCATGATATCGAGTCTATACTTTTAGGAGGGATGAGACTTAGGTTGACTGCAAGGTAGCGTTTTTTCAGCAACCGATCGCGCCCTGAAGCAGAGAAAGCAGACCGTTTGTTGAAAATTCAACTAAATAGTATAATTCGAGTTGTTCTTCAACAAATTTTCCGACAAGAAGAAAGAAAAATCCCCCGAGACCGACCCGGCGATAAACGCCGGGAAGGGTCACGGGGGAGGCCCGGTCCAGGGAAAGGCTACTAACACCAGAAGATGACCGGGAAAAGAGGGCTCCGGGAAACGATTTCCCCGGAGCCCTCCGTGTTTAATGGTCGGTCAAATAGTTCCGAAATCCGAAACTACAAACCTTGTTGTTGCAGGCCTAGCTGATCCCAGAAGATGCAACCCGTGGTTTGGTTGTAAGTGGTACCATAGCCCGGCTGTTCGAGCAGGACATTCCGGATCGCATTGAAATTCGCATTGTTCGCAGCTTTCGTCCCCGGCAAATTACCCCGACGCGGCCAATCCATATTTTCGCCTTCTGTACGGGTTTGGGGTTTCACCCAGTAAAGGCCCGTCGGTCGATCGGCCGGCGTTTTTACGTCTACGATCTTCGGATAGTCCGTCAAACGCCACCAGTCCCACATCTTGATCGGCTGGTTGTAGGCGTAGATCCACATCTGACCTACGATCGCCTCCGGAGAAAGCACCAAACCGTTTACATAGGATGTGATTTGATCTGTTATGTCATACAGTTTCGTATCATTCACCCCGACGACTTTCGGATTGACTACATAAGTCGATTTGGTCGTTTCATAGTAGTAGGTTGCTGCCGAGTTGGTTGCCACCTGAACCCCGTAACGGATTGCATCGGTCTGAAGTTCTTTCATGGCTTCCGTCACACCGTTTTTGAACCATTCGTCAGCCGGCGCACCGGTATCGACCCCTTCGTTGCTCAGATATGCCATCATGAAGCAGAACTCCGGATAGGTGTAGAGCGGACGACGGAAATAAATTTCGCCATTGTCGTTGACAGCTCCGTCATAACCGTTACCGCCGTTGTTGTCGTTGCTGAAACTTTTCCCACCGCCAGCTACCAGATAACGTCCTTGGGGACGACTACCGAGTTCCAGCGTGAACGAAGTGTCCGCATTCTGAACCGTAAAGGTTGCCGGAAAATCTTCAGATACAACTCCCTGGTTGGTTACCGTCCACGGGCCGAGCTTCTTGTTTCCTTCCGTATCGCCCGGTTTGTAATTGGGATGATAGAACCGGAACGTGAAGTTACGCTGACCCCAGAATTCGCCAGGATTTTCTTGGTCGTAATCGAACGGATTGGGCGATATACCCTGATAAGCCAGCATCGGATCGGCTTCGAAATCGAATACCCCGTTCCAATTTTTCAGATTCCAAGTTTTAGAATCTTTATCATAAACCATGTGCTGCTGCAACGAGTCGGGGAAGTAGGCCTGAATCCATTGTAAAGATTTATTGTCGGCATACAGGCTGTTGGCCCGTGCCAGGAGCGGCAGACGCGGGTCGCCCAACTCCTTCAAGTACGATACGAAGTTATCCGACACGGCATACAACACGGAAATTTCATTATTCCCGTTCGAGTTGTACGGTGTACCGTTGTAATTAGAGCCGTTTTGATAGGAATAAGCCCCGTCGGCAGCCGTTTCGAACCATTTGCCTTTCGTTTCGGCCAAGACTTTGTCGAAACGAGCCGGATCGGCAGCTTTCATGATCCAGGCCATGTACAACCGGTAAGAGTTACCGAACTTCTGCCACAACACACGCTCGTCATTCGGTTTGTTCCGGGCATTCGGTTTCCCCATCTTGTTGATGGGTTCGTATCCGTAGATCGGATCGTAAGCACCGAGAGCAGCCTGATTTTCGTTGGCCTGAGCCAACACGGCGATGTAACCGGCCAGTTCGTCGTCCAGCGATTCATACACCTCTTTGGTAAAGAGATCGTATGCCGGCAAGGTGACCCCTTCGGTGATCGCATTGAAAGCCTGACTGTAGACCGCAGCGCCGTAGTTCTGGAATACCCGGAAAGCGTGGTAAACTTTCATAATACCTGCTTTTGCACGCAAATCCTGATACGGAAGAGCGGCTTCCGGGGTCATGGCGTCGATGTGGCGTTGCAGCGACACCAACTTATAACCGACGCTATACAACCACGTATAGTATTCGCCGATCTGGCCCGGGGCGGAATAGCTCCCTTCTTTGCAATAGGTATCGTTTACTGCTCCGTCGTATTTAACGAAGTACTGCATCAGGCGGCCTTCGCTGCTAAAAATACTGGAAGAGGCTGAGCGACTCGAATAATCGAGGTTCTGTACCGCGTCGAAGAACATGTAAGCCGGGTTGGCATCTCCGACGATTGCAGGATCGGAGTTCAGTTCCCGCATCTTGTCCTTACAGCCGACAAGCGCCAGAGCCAAACCGCCGATCAAATATTTTGTTATTTTCATATGAAAAGTCTTGTTTGGTTTAAAACTTCAGATTTGAACAGAGACGGTCTTAGAATCTCAGGTTCAGGTTAATCGAGAAGTTGCGAACGAACGGAGTGGTGCTGTAGTCGTACGGCGTCAAGGCGTTGTTCGAGATGAACGAGTCAGGGTTCGACTTGTTGTTCATTTTGTTGATCAGGTAGCAAACGTTCCGTGCCGAGAACGACAGGCGTGCCGACTGCAAACCGACGTGTTTGATCCATTTTTCCGGGAAGTTGTAACCCAGGGTCAATTCGCGGAGAGCCATGTACGTACCTTTCGACACTTGTGTATCGCCGCAACCATAGAAGTTTCCGGCTACACTGTAGTAATGCCAAGTCGAAGCCAGTACCGGCTGGATGTGTCCTGCATCGACCGCTTCGCGGAAGGTCATACCGTTCAGGTCTACCTTTTCGCCGGTCTTGAACGAAGTTACCTTTGTCGTATATCCGCCACCGTTCCAGAATACACCGTCCGGAATGATCCCGTTATTGACGATCTCGCCTTTGTAGTTTACACGAGCCACCCCGCCGTGTTCTGCGTCACGACCGTACAGCGTCTCTTTCAATGCCCCTGAATTGTTCAAGTAAGCTTGTTTCAAAGGTTGGATCACGCTACCGCCCGAGCGACCGTCGATCTGAGCGAAGAAGTCGAACGAACCGCTGCTGTTCGGCAGGTTCACCTGCACCGAGGTGTTGATACCGTAAGTGAATTTCGGTTCCACACGGCCAAGCATCGTATACTGGTTTTCTTTTCCACCCCAGTATTCGGCTTCGTCGCCATAGTAACCCGGAATGTCATCCGAATTCAACCAGACATACGCCAAGTTGGTGTTGGCTCCTACAGCATTCTTGTTCGCATCCAAAGCACCTGCGATACCGATCATTTTCATACCATTGCGCGGGTTGTTCGGATTTTCGAGGTCGTTGTACCGGGCAATAGCCGCGTTATGGGTACCATAATTGTTCCCCGTAACGATAGCGCCGAACGGGCCGTTCTCGAAAGCATAAATCTGCGTACCGTATGCTCCATCCCAAGAATAAGCGCTGACACGATAGTAAGAGATGTCATTTGCCAATTCTTTGATCTTGCTTCGGTTGCGGCTCAGGTTGGCGCCGATAGTCCAGTTCACGGTACGCGTCCGGATCGGAGTCACGTCCAACTGGAATTCCCAACCCTGGTTCTGAATATTACCGGCGTTGATCCACTGTTGGTTTACCCCAGATTCGGTCACAGCATCCAATGAAAGGATCTGGTTCTTGGTATTGGTCTTGTAGTAAGCTACGTCCAACCCGATCATCCCGTTCAGGAAACGCAAGTCGGCACCGAACTCGATAGAGGTCTGAAGCTCAGGCTTCAGGTCGTAGTTCGGGAGGACAGTATTGTTCGGAGATGCTGCCGAAAGAGCCGAATTCAACGGCCCCTGCACCGATGACACGGTGAACCCGCCGGCACCGGAAGCCGTATTGTACGGGTCGGTACCCTTACCTACCTGCGCCCAAGAAGCACGCAGTTTACCGAACGAGAGGATCTTCGGATCGATATTGAACGTATCCGAGAAGATCCACGATGCGTTCACTGAAGGATAGAAGACAGAGAAGTTATTCTGACCATTCGGCAACCAAGTGGGGTACATCAAAGTGCTCAGCCAATCGTTACGTCCGGTTACTTCGAGATAAACCTGGTCTTTCCACGAGAGGTTAACTACCCCTGCCACACCGACGGTCATATTGTTACGAGGCGTATATTTAACGTCGTTGGTTCCAAGGGTAATCGGATTTTTCGTATTCGAGAACGAGAAAATTCCCGGTACGATCAGACCACCGTTCGTGCTCTTTGAGTACTCGTTTTTACGGGTATTCCCATAGATCTCAGCCAAGACACGCACGTCGAGCTCCAGATTGTCATCTACGAAGCGGTTGTTGCTATGCAACTGAGCGATACCGTCGTAAGAACCGCTGGTCGAGCCGGCAATAGCATATTGACCGGTTCCGATATATCCGGCGTTCTTCGTTTCAGTGAAAGTCTGCCAGTTGTTGTAGCTGATCGAAACGTTGGCGTCCAACCAGTCGGTGAACTGGGCATTCAAACCCAACTGACCGATGATGGTCTGTTCGTTCCGGTTGGAATAATCTTCATATTGTCTTCTGAAGAAGTCATTGACCGTCCACCCGGCACGACCATAGGTCTTGTGAGTGGTCGGATCAATGTAGTGATTCTTGTACCACTGCAAGTCGGTACTCCGGTTGGCATAGTAACCGCCTGTTACCATAGCTACGGTAGTTCCCCAAGATCCCCCGACCGTCGAATTCGGATTTTCGGTATTCGAGTTCGAATACTGGAGGCTCAGGTTGGTCGAGAAGATGTCGTTGATCTTACCGTTCGCCGTGAAATTCAGCGAGTGACGAGCAAAGTTATTTTTCGGCATATTCCCGTCGCCGTTCATGTACCCATACGAAAGACGGAAGGTAGCCTTTTCCGAACCGCCGGTCAACGCTACGCTCACGTTGTCGTAGTTGCTGTTCTGGAAGAATGCTTTCCAGTTGTTCGGATAAGCTACATAGTCATCCAGCGGATTATCGATTCCTTCCGGAGCGTAGTACTTATAGAACTGATACAACTGTTGGCCTTTCATCGAAGCATAAGAAGGCCCGTAGGACTGTGCAGTGTAGCCGTTTCGCGTGTACTGCTGTCCTTCGATAACACCACCTTCATAACCGTTGCCTGCTTGCCCCATCCCATAGAGGTTCTGGAGCGGCAAAGCATTCTGATAAATCTGTCCCCATTCGTGCGAGTAGTTCACTTCAACGCCGATCCCTTTGCGAGCCTTGCCGCTCTTGGTAGTGATCACGATGGCACCGTTGGCACCACGAGAACCGTACAACGAGGTTGCAGCAGCACCCTTCAACACGGTAACCGATTCATAGTCGTCCGGGTTCAGGTTCTTCAACTGGTTACCATACATGGTCGATTCCGTATTCCGGAAGTTACTGTTGGCATCCTGCTGCTCATATTCCATCACAATCCCGTCGATCACATAGATCGGCGAGTTGTTCTTAGTCAGCGACTTGTTACCGCGAATCGTCACGGTCGGAGCGGTCGTGATACCGGCAGACCCACCCGAAGCGATCTGCACCCCTGCTACTTTCCCCTGCAAGGCATTCGCCGGGCTCAAAGTATTGGTACGTGCCAATTCGTCGCCTTTGACGGTAGAGGTAGCATAACCCAGCGAGCGGTTTTGCTTGCGGCCTCCCAAGGCAGTCACCGTCACCGCCTCTGTCTGCAAAGCATCGGGCTGCAAGGTAACATTGATGGTCGATTTCCCTGCTACAGGAATCTCCTGTTTACGCATCCCGGCATAGCTGAAAACCAGCGTGGAATTAGCTACCGATGCGTTGTTGATGGTGTAAGAACCATCGGCCGAGGTCAAAGCACCGATGGTCGTACCTTTGATCTGTACGACTACACCTGCGAGTGGTTGCCCGTCTTCCGAAGACTTGACCACGCCGCTCACCCGGCTCTGCGCGAAGGCTGTACCGCCTACCAGCAGACCCAGGATCAACAATGTTAACAGTCTAATTTTCTTCATATAAAAACATTTAGTTGAAAAGGGTTAATATTGTTTACGACTTGAGTTTCCGTCAGGTTCCACTCCTAACTATCGACAAATATAGACTCTTCTACCGAGATAAAAAAACTTTTTCTCGCGAATTTCACTTTTCGCCCACCCCCTCCGGAAGACGAACCGGACGACCGTTTTGTTTCGAAATAAATTCCAAAACTTAATCCTTTCGGATTCAACCGTATCAACTCCGTTCGATCGGTCATCGGCCACAAACCGAACGAAAAGCCGTGTTTTTTCTAAAAAAAATCGTCAAACCCGCTCCACCAGCTCGCGGAGATAACGCCAGACTTTCGCCACGGCAGCCACCTCGACCCGTTCGGCCGGAGAGTGGACTCCCCGCAAAGTCGGCCCGGTCGAAATCATATCCAGCTGCGGATAGCGCGTCAGAAAAAGACCGCACTCCAGACCAGCATGGATTGCCCTGATTTTCGGATCGTTACCAAACAACTCGCGATAGATTTCCGCCGCACGACGCACCAACGGCGAGTCGGGATTGGGCGTCCATCCCGGATAACCGTCCGTATGCCGCACCTCGGCTCCCGCCAAAGCGAAGACCGCCGCCACCCGATCCGCAATGTCGCGTTTGGCGCTCTCCACCGAGCTGCGCTGCGAAGTCGTTATCACCACTACCCCCTCTTCGGGCATCTTGACCGACGCCAGATTGGTCGAAGTCTCGACCAGACCGGGCATCGAACGACTCATCGCTATAACCCCGTGCGGCAGGGCATATAACAAATCCAGCAACCGCCGCTGCACCTCCATCGGCAACAGGTGCGTCGGGTGCTCCGTAGCCGGTTCGAAGGTGAATTTCATCGAGGTTTCGGTCTGTTTGAACTCCGCAGCGATCTCTTCGGCCAGCCGCCGGAACAGTTTTTCAGCCTCAGCCGTGCGCCCGACAGGAATCGCTGCCACCGCCTCTGCTTCGCGCGGAATCGCGTTCCGCAAATTCCCTCCGTCGAAACGGGCAACCCGCAGTCCCCACTCACGATCCAGATTCCACAACAACCTGTTCAATAGTTTATTAGAGTTCGCAAACCCCTTTTCGATGTCGTCGCCGGAGTGGCCGCCGTGCAGCCCGGAGACACCTATATAATAATAGGTATAGTCGTCTTTCGCTCCGCGCGCCTCGGGGGTATAACGCAGGGTGGCAATGGTGTCGATCCCGCCGGCGCAACCGATAAAGAGTTCGCCTTCGTCTTCCGAGTCGAGATTGATCATCCGCGTACCGGTCAGCATCCCGTCGCCGAGATTCATCGCACCGGTCAGCCCCTGCTCTTCATCGACGGTAAAGAGGGCTTCAATCCGGGGACAGGAGAGGTCTTTGTCGATCAAAACGGCCATCTGCAAGGCCATCCCGATCCCGCAGTCGGCCCCGAGGGTAGTCCCTTTAGCTTTCACCCACTCGCCGTCCACATAGGCGTCGATCGGATCGTTCTCGAAGTCGATCCGGACGTCGGCATCTTTCTCGCACACCATGTCCATGTGGCTTTGCAAAATCAAGGCGGGCTCGTCTTCACGACCGGACGAGGCGGGGCGAATCAATACGATATTCCCTTTTTCGTCCCGCTTGCTCTCCAAACGGTGCTGGCGGGCAAAGTCTTCTACGAATGCCTGTATCCGACCCTCTTTCTTGGAGGGCCGGGGCACGCGGGTGATCTCTGCGAATATTTCCCAAACAATCTGTGGCTCCAATGATCCTATTTCCATCTTTTTCGTATTTTTAAACATTCTTTATATCGTGTCTACCCGCATGGAACTGCCGCTTTTTGGAAAAAGCGGCACCAAAAACTTTTATGACAGCTACGCTACGCCTCAGGCTCCGCAGTCCTCAGTCTTCGTGACTGCTTTTGGGTCGGGGTTGTAGCGCGCCTAAGGTTTTGCTTGCATTAGCGCGCTACAACTCCCGGCCCAAAGAAGAGTCCGAGAATCGGGCCGCCGGCAGCTGGAGGATGCGTCAGCATCCGTCTAAAGTTTTTCTGGTTCTCTTTGTTCACAAAGAGAACAGTACCCTCCCGGGCAAAGAGCGATAAACAAACTGCTAAAAGTACGAAATAAAGATGAAAAAGATACGCATTGGAAACGGATTCGACGTGCACGCCTTGCAAGAAGGACTGCCCATGTGGTTAGGCGGCATCCGTATTGAACATAATAAAGGATTCGTGGCTCACTCCGACGGCGATGTGCTGATCCACGCCTTGTGCGACGCCCTGCTCGGCGCCCTCGCACTGGGGGATATCGGACTGCATTTCCCGGATAATGCACAAGCATTCAAAGGGATAGACAGTAAGATTCTATTACGGAGATGCGTTGAACTGATTCAACAAAAAGGGTTCGAGATAGGGAACGTCGATTGCACCGTTTTGGCGCAGGCTCCGAAACTGCGGCCCTATATCGACCGGATGCGGGAGACGCTGGCGCCGATCTTGGGAATCGCCATCGAAGAGGTATCCGTCAAGGCGACGACCACCGAGCGGCTCGGGTTCACCGGCCGGGAGGAGGGAGTGGCGGTCTATGCCACGGCACTGCTCTACCGAAAATAGAACCAATCACCCAACAAAAAAGGAGCGGGGCATCTTGAAATTCAAGATGCCCCGCTCCATAAAGGTATAAAGGCAAAGCCTATTTAACCGTATTCATGTGCTGAATGAGTTCAACCACTTTATTGGAGTACCCCCACTCGTTGTCGTACCACGAAACGACCTTCACGAAACGCGGCGTCAGCTGAATCCCAGCCTTTGCGTCGAAGATCGAAGTCCGTGCATCGCCCAGGAAGTCGCTCGAAACGACAGCGTCTTCGGTATATCCGAGGATACCTTTGAGTTCGCCTTCCGAAGCATCTTTCATGGCTTTGCAGATTTCGTCGTAGGTTACGTCCTTGGCCAGGTTACAAGTCAGGTCGACTACCGACACATCCAGAGTCGGCACGCGCAGCGACATCCCGGTCAGTTTCCCGTTCAGCGCCGGAATCACCTTACCTACCGCCTTGGCAGCCCCGGTCGAAGAGGGGATGATGTTCCCCGCAGCAGCCCGGCCACCGCGCCAGTCTTTCAGCGACGGTCCGTCTACGGTCTTCTGGGTAGCGGTGGTCGAATGCACGGTGGTCATCAACCCGTCTACCATACCGAATTTGTCGTTCAGCACCTTAGCGATCGGCGCCAGACAGTTGGTCGTACAAGAAGCGTTCGACACGATGGTCTGCCCTTTGTATTCCTTGTTGTTCACCCCCATCACGAACATCGGGGTGTCGTCTTTCGACGGAGCCGACATCACAACCCGCTTAGCCCCCGCCTGAATGTGTTTTTCAGCGAGTTCTTTGGTCAGGAACAGCCCGGTAGATTCAACGACGTATTCAGCCCCCACTTCGTTCCATTTCAGGTTAGCCGGGTCTTTTTCAGCGGTCACGCGAATGGCGTTGCCGTTCACGACCAGTTTCCCGTCTTTCACATCGATGGTACCTTTGAACTGACCGTGCATGGTGTCGTATTTGAGCATATACGCCATGTATTCCACCGGCACGAGGTCGTTGATCCCAACGATTTCGATGTCGTTTTTGGTCATTGCGGCCCGGAACACCAAGCGGCCGATACGGCCGAAACCGTTGATACCTACTTTGATTTTAGACATAGTTGTGTGTGTTTATTGTGTTTGTTCAGAAATCCGGTCTCGTCGCCGGGAAGAGACTCCCCGAATCCGAGTGCAATTTTAATCATTTTTTCAAATCTGCGCAATTTTTGGGGCCCGTTTCTTCATCCGCGGAGATAAAAACCGCCCCCGGCGGCTACAGCCGCTCGTCCACCAGATAGCGGTTGCGCTCGGGCGCCGAGCGGTTGACCATCTCGCCGAGGAAGCCCGCCAGAAAGGTCTGCATCCCGAGCCCCACCGCCAAAAGGGCGATGTAGAAGAGCGGCTGTTCGGTCACCGGCCGCAGCGGCAGCCCGTGATACTGCAACCAGAGTTTCTCGGCGATCAGCCAGACGGTGATCACCAGCCCGACCAGGAACATCACCGTTCCGAGCCCGCCGAAAATATACATCGGCCGCCGTCCGAAACGGGTCATAAACAACACCGTCAGGAGGTCGATATAGCCCTTTATCATCCGCTCCCAGCCGAACTTCGAGACGCCGAACTGCCGCGCCCGGTGCTGCACGACCTTCTCGCCGATACGCCGGAACCCGGCCTGTTTGGCCAGTATCGGGATAAAGCGGTGCATCTCGCCGTACACCTCGATCGATTTGACCACTTTTTTCTTATAGGCCTTGAGTCCGCAGTTGAAGTCGTGCAGCCGGATTCCGCTGGCGCGCCGCGCCGTCCAGTTGAAAAACTTCGACGGCCAGGTCTTCCCGATCGGGTCGTACCGTTTGCGTTTCCAGCCCGACACCAGGTCGTACCCCTCCTCGGTCACCATCCGATAGAGTTCCGAAATCTCGTCGGGCGAGTCCTGCAAGTCTGCGTCCATCGTAATCACCACATCGCCCTGCGCCGCGTCGAATCCGCAATACAAAGCCGGCGACTTTCCGTAATTCCGCCGGAAGCGGATCCCCCGCACCTCCGGATACCGTTCCCTGAGCTGCGTAATCACCGCCCACGACCCGTCCGTGGAGCCGTCGTCCACGAAAATCGTTTCGTAGGAGAAGCCTTTCTCCGTCATCACCCGCGCCACCCACTCCATCAGCGGGCCGAGCGACTCCTCTTCGTTGTATACCGGAATGACCAGCGAAATATCCATAACCCTCCCGATTGCTTATTGATTAACCCGATACCGCACCACCGCCGACGTAAACAGCGCCACGAAACCGCCCTGCAATACCATAGCGAGAATCCCGCTGACAACCATAAACGGCAGACTGTGCATCAATTCCATGAGTTCGCGCCCCTCCTGCACTGTGAGCATGCCGGCCTGGAAATAGACCGTCAGCGCCTGTTCGAACGTCCGCCCGAAATAGACCGGATCGACCACCTCCAGCAGGAGAAAGATACCCGTACCGTAAATAATCCCGCTCAGCAGACAGATCCACAACGAGAAACCGAACGCCTTCCCGTACGTAAATCGCGCTCCCCGCAACGCCGCCCCGCGACGTCCGTAGATCACCAGCACGGCAACCAGCACCGCCAGCGGAGCGACCGCCAGCAACAGACCGACCCACCCCGCCTGAGCCCGCACTCCCCGCAAAAGGTACTCCAGTCCCATGAGCGCAAACAGAGCCAGCCCCAATACCAAGCCGCCCGTCATCCATTCGGCCCTGTATTTCGCTTTCCAGTCCGGATCGGGCCCCGGCAGCCGCCGGTCGGTGCCGGTTTCCGCCCCCTGCGGACGTTCCTGTTCTTCCATAACTTATGTTGTGATATAGAGTCCGATTAAAATTCCAACTCCCGCACCCCCTGTCGCACCACTTCGATCTCGCCGTCCTGCGTGCAGTCCACCACGGTCGAGGCATGCACGTCGCCCATCCCGCCGTCGACCACGGCCTCCACCGCCGCATAGCGTTCGTGAATCAGCTCCGGATCGGTGATGTATTCGATCTCCTCGCCCACATCGTCCGTCCGCACCGACGCGGTGACGAGCGGCATCCCGAGCTCCCGCACAATGGCCTGCGCGATGGAGTTGTCCGGAATCCGCACGCCGACCGTCCGCCGTCCCACCATCACCCGCTCCGAAATGCGCGACGAGGCGGGCAGGATAAAGGTAAACGGTCCCGGCAGATTGTATTTCAGGAGTTTGAAGACCCGGTTGTCCACCTTGGCATACTCGGCCACCTCGCCGATTTCGGAGCAGACAATGGACATCTCGGTCGAATTTTTCCCGCCGCGGATCGTCCGGAGCCGTTCGATGGCTTTCGGCTGATCCAGCGCGCACCCCAAGGCATAGACGGTGTCGGTCGGATAGACGATCACGGCGCCGCCTCGCAGCATGTCGACGACCTGTCGGACGGTGCGTTCGTTGGGATTTTCGGGATATAGTTTGACAATCATAGGGTACAAAGTTATCACATTTTGCCGACGGGGGAGAACGATCACCGGGAAAGTATCCGGTTCCCTTTCTGAGAAAAAGGGCAGGCCCGGGCGACACAAAGGAACAGACACAAAACAAAAAGTGGGTAAGCTACTTGCATCGCACCGCTACAACCGCCTACCCTTGCTGCCTTCCGGCCCTGGGGGATTCAGCAGGAGCTGGTCGTACAAGACTTACCCACGGCGCAAAAGTAAACCTTTTTCCCGATTTACCCAACCCGCTCCGACGATTTTCGTTTTTTCCCTATCTTTGAACCATCACACAAGCGTTACATCTTCAATCCCATGACCACCTCCTACCCTTATCAGCACCCGACACCCGCCCGCCGAAGCCGAAAACTGGTGGTGATCCTCCTCGTGCTGGTCGCCATCCTCCTCGTCCTCGTCGGCATCTTCGGATGGAAACAATACGACTACCGGTTCGGCAGCGCCATTGCGCGGAGCGGCGCCGTGAACGTGCCTACCGGCACCTCGTTCGGCGAGCTGAGCCGGATGCTCGTCGACAGCGGCTATGTGCGGAACGGCAGGAAGTGGATGTCGTACGCCCGGGCTTTCGACCGCGACACCGTTCGTCCCGGCCACTATGCCTTGCAGAAAGGAGAGACTTATCGGGCGGCCTTGTCGGCTTTCAGCTTCGGTCGCCAGACGCCGGTTCGGCTGACCTTCAACAACATCCGGACAATGGATCGACTGGCGGGCGTCGTAGCGAAATATATCGAAGCGGATTCGGCGACCATCCTGCAAACGCTGAGCGACCCGGCGGTCATCGCCGAGACCGGTTTGACCCGGGCGACCTTTCCGTCGCTCTTCATTCCGAATACCTACGAAGTCTACTGGACGATGACCCCGCGCGAGTTCGTAGCCCGGATGCAGAAGGAGCACGACCGTTTCTGGAACGACGATCGGCGCGCGCGGGCCGCTGAATTGGGATACACGCCGGAACAGATCGCCACCATCGCCTCGATCGTCGCCGAAGAGACCAACTTCCGGGGCGAGATGACCCAGGTGGCGGGCGTCTACATCAACCGGCTGCGGAAAGGCATCCTGCTCCAGGCCGATCCGACCGTGAAATTCGCCGTGGGCGATCCGACCATCCGGCGCGTGCTGCATAAACATCTGGCCTTCGACTCGCCGTACAACACCTACAAATATGCCGGCCTGCCGCCCGGACCGATCTGCGTGCCGTCGATCGCGGCGTTAGACGCGACACTGGCCTATGCCGACCGGGAGAACCGGCACGACTATTACTATTTCTGCGCCAAGTCGGACTTCTCGGGACGGCACGCCTTTGCCCGGACACTGCCCGAGCACAGCCGCAACGCTGCGGCCTATACCGCGGAACTCAACCGTCGCGGCATCCGGTAACACGGAGCCGTTCATCGCAGAAAACCGAAACGAGATGCTGAGAAAAATCCTCTATACCCTGCTCTCGGCCCTGTTGCTCGCCCTGCCCTGGTGGGGGTGCGGCGGGTGGAGCCTTTTTTTCGCCTTCGTACCCTTGCTCGTGCTGGGCGACGAGCGTCCCCGGCTCTACTGGCTCTGGGTAGCGGCAGCGTTTACCTTGTGGAACGTCTCGACCACGTGGTGGGTCGGTATCGCCACCCCGGTGGCCACGTTCGGCATCCCGCTCGGGAGCTTGTTTTTCACCCTGCTCCCTTTCCTGCTCTTCCACTGGCTGCGATTCCGAGTACCCCAACCGGTCGGATGGGCGCTGTTCGTCACACTCTGGATCGCGTTCGAGACCCTTTTTCTGAACAACGAAATCTCGTTCCCGTGGCTGACGCTCGGCTACGGGTTCGCCGACACGCCGCAGGTCGTACAGTGGTATGAACTGACCGGCGCACTGGGCGGCTCGCTGTGGGTGCTGGTGGGGAATATCCTCTTCTACCGGTTTTGGAAGAACCGGCACACCGGACGGTGGCGGGCGGCACTGCCGGCGATTTTGTGGGTAGTCTTACCGGTCGGGGCCTCGCTGATTCGCTACGCCACTTACGAAGAGGGCGGAGAGGCGGTACGGGTGGCGGTGGTGCAGCCGAACATCGACCCTTACAACGAGAAATTCGGCGGTCTGACCTCGATGCAGCAGCGCGACATTATCCTCGGCTTAGCGGAAGGGGCGCCGCGCGACGTGGAGTTCATCCTGACGCCGGAGACCGCTTTCGACGGCGATTTCTGGCTGAACGACTTGGACGACAACGTCGAAATCGACACCTTGCGCCGGTTCATGCGGCGTTTCCCGCGAGCGACGCTGGTGGCGGGGGCGACCACGCTGTTGCGGTATGAGGAGGGGATGCCGCACCGGCGATGGACACGCACCGACCCGCTGTGGGGCATCTCTTACGACGTCTATAACAGCGCATTGGGAATTTCGGCGGCCGATTCGAACGTACAGGTCTATCACAAATCGAAGCTGGTGGTGGGAGCGGAGTTGTTTCCCTATCCGAAGGTGTTCGGGATGCTGAAGTTTCTGAACATCGACCTGGGGGGGATTTCGGGTTCGCTGGGGATGCAGGGGCACCGGACGCTCATCGTCAATCCGGAAGGAACGCGCGCGGGGGTGGCGATCTGCTACGAATCGGTCTACGGAGCGTACTATACGGAATATGTGCGGCGGGGGGCGCAGGTGATGTTCGTGATTACGAACGATGGCTGGTGGGGCGACACGCCGGGATACAGGCACCACTTCAACTATGCGCGGCTACGGGCGGTGGAAACGCGCCGGGCGATCGCGCGGTGTGCGAACACGGGCATCTCGGGCCTCATCTCTCAGCGGGGAGAGGTGCTCGACCGCAGCGGCTGGGACAAACGGGACTTGCTGGCGGGCGACATCCGGTCGAACGACTCGCTGACGCCGTATGTCCGCGGGGGGGACTACGTAGCGCGCTTGTCGCTGCTGGTACTGGGGTTGTGCGTGCTCTACTCGGTGGCGTGGCACTTCCGAAAACGCTCGCTCCTTGATGAATAGCCCTATTTGCCTTTCTGCTTTTTATCGGGAGAGTACTGTTCTTTTTCTGAAGAAAAAGAACCAAAAAGACTTTCGGGAAAACTTCGTTTTCCATGGACTGCCGGCGGCCCAACTCTCGGACTCTTCTTTGGGCCGGGGATTCTTCCGGGCGCGCTAATGCGGGAATTATCCTTACGCGCCCGGAGAACCCCGACCCAAAAGCAATCACGAAGATTGAGGACTGCGGAGCCTAAGGAGTAGCGTAGCTATCACGAAAGTTCTTTGCGCCGCTTTCTTACAAGAAAGCGGCAGTTCCAGCCGGTACAAGCAAAACAAATAAGATTATGCAATAAGCTATGGTTCGAAGACTGATAGAGCGACCGATCGCCGTGACCATGTGCGCCATCGCCGTGATCGTGCTCGGGATCGTGGCCTCTCGGCTGCTGCCCATCTCGTTGATGCCCGAAGTGGACATTCCGCAGATCACCGTCCGGATCCACGCCCCCAACACCCCCGCCCGAGAGCTTCAGGCCTCCGTCATCGCCCCGCTGCGGTCGCAACTCATGCAGGCAGGCCACCTGCGCGAGATCACCGCCGAAGCCAAAGACGGCGCCGGTCTGATCTTTCTGCAATTCGACTACGGCTCCGACATCGACTACCTCTTCATCGACGTCAACGAGCGCATCGACCGCGCCATGGGGTCACTGCCCAAAGAGGTCGAGCGCCCCACCGTCGTGAAAGCCAGCGCCACCGACATCCCCGCCTTCTATCTGAACCTCACCCTCTCCGACGAACGACCCGCCGACGGAGCAGCTGCCAACAGCCGGGCCCGCGAGAACCGGCTGATCGAACTCAGCAACTTCGCCGCCACCGTGATCGCCAAACGGCTCGAACAGCTTTCGCAAGTCGCCTTCGTCGACATGAGCGGCCGCCTGTACCCCGAACTCGTCGTGATCCCCGACGCCGCCCGGCTCGAAGCCTTGGGCATCGAACCCTCGCAGCTCGAAGCCGCCATCCAGGCCAACCACATCAACATGGGCAACCTGACCGTCCGGGACGGCCAGTACCAGTATAACATCCGGTTCAACTCCACCCTCTCCGGCCGGCGCGACATCGAACGAATCCCCCTCAACATTGAAGGCCGGATATTCCGCCTCGGCGAACTCGCCACCGTAGTCGAACGGCCTCAACAACGCCAGGGCATCGTCCTCTCCGACGGCCGCGAAGCCGTCACCATGGCCGTCATCAAGCAGTCCGATGCCCGGATGGGCGACCTCAAAGCCGAAATCAACCGCCTAGTCGGCCATTTCGAACACGACTACCCCGACATCGACTTCACCCTCACACGCGACCAGACCCAACTGCTCGACTACTCTATCGGCAACCTCGAGAGCAACCTGATCGTGGGTGCCGTGCTGGCCTGCCTCGTGATCTTCCTCTTCATGCAGGACTTCCGCGCCCCGCTCCTCATCACGCTGACCATTCCGCTGTCGCTGCTCGTGTCGCTGCTCTTCTTCTTCCTTCTCGGCATCTCGATCAACATCATCTCGCTCTCGGGGCTGATGCTCGGCCTCGGGATGATGGTCGACAACTCGATCATCGTCATCGACAACATCTCGCAACGGTGGGACCGTGGCGAACGGATGAAAGAAGCCGTCGTCGTCGGGACGGGCGAAGTCTTTTCGGCCCTGCTCAGCTCGGTGCTGACCACCTGTTCGATCTTCGTGCCGCTGATCTTCCTGAGCGGCATCGCCGGAGCCATGTTCTACGACCAGGCGATGGCCGTCACCATCGGCCTCGTCTCCTCGCTGATCGTCGCCATGACCATCATCCCCGTCTACTACCACCTCCTCTACCGCGGAAAAGAGCAGCGCGGACGGAACCGTATCTTGCAGAAAATCGGCGTGCGGGATATGGCCGGGGCGTACGAACGGAGCCTGAAGTGGGTCTTCCGGCACCAGCGGTTCGTATGGCTCGCCGTCGCAGGATTCACCGCTGCCGGCATCTGGTTCTACCGCGAACTCGACAAGAGCACCATGCCGGAGATGGACAAGGAGGATATCATCCTGCACGTGGACTGGAACCAGCCGATCACGGCCGCAGAGAACCGCAACCGGACCGACCGGCTGGCCGGCATGCTGGGGGCCGGGGCGACGCATGCCACCGTGCTGGCGGGGCAGCAGCAGTTCGTCCTCTCGCACACCCGCGAGACGGGGAGCAACGAGGCGCTGGTCTATGTGCGGGTGAGCGATCCGGACTCGCTGAAAGGGGTCGTGGAGCGGGCGCAGCGGTTCATCGAGCGGGAATATCCCGAGGCTGCTTTCCAGACCGAAGAGGCCGGCAATATTTTCGAGATGATCTTTTCGGACGGCGGCGCGATGCTGACGGCACGGCTGCGACCGACCGCAGGAAGCGCCGAGCCCGACAAACTCAACCCCCTGCTGGCCGCCATCCGGGACAGTCTGCCGGGAGTTCGGATCGAGCCCGTCGTCTGGCAGGAGCACATCACGCTGTATGCCGACCCCGACCGGATGGCGCTTTATAAGGTCGGCTACAACAACCTCTACTACACCCTGAAAAGCGCATTCAACGGGAACCGGATTCTGGAGATCCGCCAGGGGCAATACACCCTTCCCGTTTCGCTGGGAGCTGCCGAGCGCACCGTACGGGAGGTGCTCGCCTCGCATACCGTGCTGTCGGACGACAAGGTCGAGATTCCCGTGTCGTTTCTCCTGACCGAGAGCCCCGACCGCGACTTGCGGAGCATCGTCTCGGGCGCCGAGGGAGAGTACTACCCGCTGCACCTCGACGTGGCCGACGAACAGGTGCCGGAGACGATGAACGTCGTCCGGCGAGCGGTGGAACGCGACGGCAACTTCGAAGTCGGCTTCTCGGGCGGCTGGTTCGACAGCCGCGACACCCTGCAACAGCTCGTGACCGTGCTCGTCGTCTCGCTGCTGCTGCTCTACTTCATCCTCGCCTCGCAGTTCGAATCGCTGGTACAGCCCTTCATCATCATGTCCGAAATCGTCGTGGACATCTCGGGCGCGCTGTTCGTGCTGTGGCTGTGCGGATCGAGCCTCAACCTGATGTCGCTGATCGGCCTCGTGGTGATGAGCGGGATCGTCATCAACGACTCGATCCTGAAAGTCGACACCTTCAACCGGCTGCGGCGCGAAGGCCACGGCCTGTTGCGCGCCGTGCTGACCGGCGGCGACCGGCGGCTCAAACCGATCGTCATGACCTCCCTCACGACCATTCTGGCCATCCTGCCCTTCCTCTTCTCGGGCGGGATGGGGAACGACCTCCAGCGGCCGCTGTCGCTCGCCATCATCGGCGGGATGGTCTTCGGAACCATCGTCAGCGTCTACTTCATTCCGATCTTCTATTACCTCATCTACCGCCGGAGCGATAAACGGTGCCCCTCTTCCCGGTCATGAGCACGCCGACACGACGCATATCCCCCTTCACCGTGATTCTGGTGATGGCGACCCTGATGGTGATCGGGATCGCCATGATCCCGCTGCTCCACGTGCAATACGCGCCCGGCGTGAGCCAGAAAGGGATCACCGTCTGGTTCAACTGGCCGGGCGCCTCGGCACGGGTGGTGGAACAGGAGGTCACCTCGAAAATCGAAGGCACCCTCGCCTCCATTTCCGGCATCCGCGAGATGTACTCCGCCTCCTACAAAGACGGCGGCAGCATCTCCCTCAGTTTCAAAAAAGAGGCCCGGATGGACGCCGTCCGGTTCGACATCTCGTCGCGGCTGCGCCAGCTTTACCCCTCGCTGCCCGACGGCGTCTCCTATCCCCAGCTCTCGACCGGCATGGACGGCGAGAGCGCCTCGCCGGTGCTCACCTACACGATCAACGCCGACTTGCCCACCTGGCAAATCGAGCAATACGCCGAAAAGAACATCGCCGAGCCCCTCTCGCGGGTCGAAGGGGTACGACAGGTCTCGGTGACCGGCGCCACGCCGTTCGAGTGGGTCGTGACCTTCGACCCGAACCGTTGCGCCACACTCGGCCTGACCGGACAGGATATCCGGAACGCCTTCCAACGGCTGGCCCGCAACGACCAGCTGGGGATCGGCACGCTCGAAACGGACGACCGGACAGGCGAACCGCGACAGATCCGCATCGGTCTTCGGCCGCGCCCCGTACCGCCCGAAGCGTGGGAACGGATCGAAGTGGGCAACTGCAGCGGCCGGATTGTTCGTTTGGGCGAAGTCGCCACCGTCGAACACCGCCAGAAGCTGCCCGAGACCTACTACCGGATCAACGGACTGAACAACATCAACCTGACGATCTACGCCGAAAAGCACGTCAACACGCTGGTGGTGACCGACGCCCTGAAGGCGAAAGTCGAGGAGATCCGCGTCTCGCTACCGCCGGGCTACGCCATCCTGCTGGCCGACGACACCTCGGTCTATATCCGGGGCGAGCTCAGCAAAATCTACTGGCGGACGGGGCTGTCGGTACTGATCCTGCTGCTCTTCGTCTTCCTCACCAGCCGAAGCTGGAGGTATCTGTGGATGATCGTCCTGACACTGGCCTGCAACGTGCTGGTGGCCTTCATCTTCTACAACCTCTTCGGGCTGGAGATCCACCTCTACTCGCTGGCCGGCATCACCGTCTCGCTCGGGATGATCATCGACACCTCGATCATCATGATCGACCACTACGGCCGGTTCCGCAACCGGCGGGTATTTTTGGCGATTATGGGCGCCCTGCTCACCACGATCGGCGCGCTGAGCATCGTGCTCTTCCTGCCCGAGAGCCAGCGCGAGAATCTGGTCGACTTCTGCGCCGTCATCGTCATCAACCTCGTCGTCTCGATGGCGATTTCGGTCTTCTTCATCCCCGCCCTGCTCGACAAGAGCCCGATCTACGAACGACAGCGTTCGAAACGGGCACGCCGTTTCCGCACCCGCGGAAAACGGCGGACAGCTTGGGCGACAGCCCGCTACGCCCGGTTCCTGCGATTCGCCCGGCGGTGGCGATGGGCCTTTATCGCAGCAGCGGTGCTGGGATTCGGCCTGCCCGTCCAGCTGCTGCCCGCCAAGATCGAGCACAAGAACGATCCGGCCCGGGATTCGACCCTCTGGGTACGGGCCTACAACGCCACGATCGGCAGCACCTTCTATCAGCAGAAAGCCAAGGAGTGGGTCGAGGGGGCCTTGGGCGGTTCGATGCGGCTCTTCGCCAAGAAGGTCTACAACTCGAACTTCTATAACGATCCGGAACGGACGCGGCTGATTATCGGCGCCCGGTTGCCCGAGGGGTGCACCGTGCACCAGCTGAACGAGACGATGCGCGACATGGAGAATTTCCTGAGCGGATTCGACGAGATCGACATGTTCCGCACCTCGATCACGGGGTACGACAACGGGCAGATCACCGTGACCTTCCGACCCGAAGCCGACCGGCAGGGCTTCGCCTTCCGGCTGAAAGACCTCGCCACCTCGAAGGCCATCAGCCTCGGCGGTGCCGACTGGAGCATCTACGGAGTGGGACAGGGATTCAACAACAGCCTCAGTTCGGGATGGAAATCGAACCGGATCACGCTGCGGGGATACAACTACGAACAACTCTACCGCTATGCGCAGGAGCTGGTGGACTCGATTTCGGTCAACCCGCGGGTGTCCGACCCGGAGATCATGGGGCGGGTCACCTTCGGCGGGAAAGACAACCGAACGGAGTTCTATCTCGACCTGAACTTCGACCGCTTCGCCTTATACGGCGTGACCCCGTCGGCCTACTACCGGACGCTGAGCGAACAGGTCTACCGCCAAGGATTGCCGTCGTTCTACCACGACGGACGGATGGAACAGGCGGTGCTGGTCTCTTCCGAGGCGGAGCGTTTCGACGCATGGCACATGCGGAACGACATCCTGACGGTCGGTGACCGGAATGTCAAGCTCTCGGAGCTCGGCGAGCTGGCCAAACGACGCTCTGGGAACAACATCTACAAGCACAACCAGCAGTATTCGCTGATCGTGGCCTTCGACTTCGTGGGCTCTTACGAGCTGGCGAACCGCTTCACCGACCGACAGGCGGAGCGGTTGCGGGCCGAGCTGCCGGTAGGCTACAGCGTGGCGAACGACCGGGGCGGAGGCTGGTGGGGCGATGGCGGCGGCACACCGTACTGGCTGCTGGGCCTGATCATCGTCATCATCTACTTCATCTGTTCGGTGCTCTTCGAATCGCTTCGCCAGCCGCTGGTGATTATCGCGATGATTCCGATCTCGTTCATCGGCGTTTTTCTGACCTTCTACCTCTTCGAACTGCGGTTCGACCAGGGCGGCTTCGCCTCGTTCGTCCTGCTGAGCGGGCTGGTGGTCAATGCCGGCATCTACCTCATCAACGACTACAACCTCTTCCTGCGGAACGGCGTGCGAGCGGGTTTGCCGACCTACCTGCGGGCTTACAACCGGAAGATCGTGCCGATTCTGCTGACCGTACTTTCGACGGTACTGGGGCTGGTTCCGTTCGTGGTGGTGAGCCGCGAACCGTTCTGGTTCTCGTTCGCCGCGGGAGCGATGGGGGGTATGCTCTTCTCGCTGATCGCGATTCTGCTCTTCCTGCCGATCTTCCTGCCCCTGAAACAGCCAAGAAAATCATATATCGACAGCACCAAAACCATACATCATGACTAAATTGGGAAATCGGTTTCTTATCCTTCTTCTAACCGGTACGCTCTTTTCGGCGCAGGCCCAGGAGCCGGCGGACAGCACCTTCCTGACTCGGGAGCAGCGGGACGAGGAGTTGGCGTTTATCGTTCGTCAGATCGACTCCGTATATATTTATGGTCACCGTGGAGCCAGCGACGAAGAGTGGGAGAAACGGGTGGAGGCGCTACGCGAGAAACTGCAAGCCGCCAGGACGCAGAACGAATATCTGTATGCCTTGCGGTACACGGGAACGTTGATCCAGGACGGCCATTTCACCTTTCCCGACATGTCGTATTACAACCGTCATCGAGTCTTTCTGCCGACCGACACACTGTTTCCGATCAGCATCAAGAACTGGAAAGACGGGACGACGTTCGTTCAGAGAGACCCTACGGGCCACCTGCCGGAGGATGCCCGGATTCTTCGTGTGAACGGCCGGTCGGCGCAGGAGATGGCCTGTGTCATGCGCTCCATACCCGCTTGGGAGAAGGACGGCGAGGGCTTTTCTATCATCGAAACGGGAGAACCTGCCTATTGGTATAGCCTGATGAACTTTCTGTTCATGGAAGGAGAACAGGCGCCCTATCGGGTGGAGTACGTTTTGCCGGGGAGCGAACGGGTTGATACGGTTACGTTGGCCGGCATGACCCGCGGAGAACTTCGGGAAATAGCTAAAAAGAAGAGACAAAGATCCAGGGACGACAATGTGTGGAGTCTCTTTTTCGGCGACAAGACGATCTCCCGACAGCGGATCGGCGCGCACAGCGCGGTGGTGAGTATCGATTATTTCGTGGGTCAGAGTCCAGTGGCTATGATTCTCGGCTTGGGTAAGAAAGACCGGCGTTATTCCCGAAAGCTGCGGCGGGCCATGGCATGGGTCGACCGGAACCGGATCGACACGCTGGTGCTCGACATCAGCGGGAACGGCGACGGGATGATCGACAACGTCTACAAGACGCTGAACTACCTGACGACCCGGTCGGTGGATGCGAACAAGGCCTATCGGGTGACGGACGCGAACCGCGAAAAGATCAAGACCGTGATTCGGAACACGCAGTACGACCTATTCGGCCTGACGCCGGAACAACAGAAACAGATGGCGGCGTATGTGGACAGCATTCCGGACGGGAGTTTTTTCACGACTGACATGGTGTACGATCTTCGTTTCCGGCCGGACTCGGTTCTGAAACACCGGTATCGGGGGCAGGCGGTCTACCTGCTGACCGGTTCGGGGACTTACTCGGCAGCGCAGCTCTTTGCCCAGCATTTCAAGGAGCAGGAGATCGGCCTGACGGCGGGCGAGCCTTGTGGAGGCTATGCGAGCATCAGCGGCGGAAATGCGCAATGGGTCAGGCTGCCGTATACGGATTTTTCGTTCACGATTCCCTATTCGAGTTTACGAAATGATGTTCATGCACCACGGTTCGAGTTCGAACCGGTGGACATTCCGTTGCAACCCGAGCCGATCTCCTGCGAGGAGTGGCTGGCCGGGAAGCAAGAAGAAGGCATTCTCCCGCGTTTCCTCCGCTGGTTGCAGGAACAACACCTTTCGAAATGATCGGATTGAAAAGCCACAAGCAATTTCCCTTTCACTACAATGAAAAGCTGGTTTTCCGACTTTTACGCAAAAACGGCACAATCGGGAGGAAAGCCTGACGGATTTACTCCTTCAGCGGCAGCATCGCCACCACCAGATTACTCCGTTCCGTCACGCCGGCAGCAACCGCCCGTAACGCCGGATCCGTTATCCGCTCTTTCCGATCCAGCAAATCCAGCAGGTCGAGTTCGCCGACCAGCCGGTTCCGGCGGAGACTCCGCGGCGTAAAGCGCACCCCGTCCACGAACAGCCCCTGCCACCCGTCATCTCCCTTCGGGATGTAGCACGCCCCGTCGCTCTTGTCATACACCAGCAGCGTCCGATCTCCCATCAGCCCGTTTTGGAGCGAAAGAAACAAATATCGCTCCCCGGCCAGCAGATCCACCAGCCGGTAGTAATCCGGCCACTCGTTCATCGCCTCGAAAGTCATCTTTTCCGCCGGGAATCGATACCGCCCCATCTCCAACCGGCAGGCAGGCCGCACCGAATCGCCGCTCAGACGACATATCGTATCGCTGAGCTCCTCCTTGAACGACAACCCGTTCCCCCGATCGCACAGCACCTGGAATCCGACCTCCACCGCCACCCGCCCCTTGTCCGCCCCCCGAATCTCACCCCGGGGCGTCAGGTCGTCCGCCGAGTAGCGGGTGAACAGCACCCGGCTCCCATCCCCCTCCGCCTCTCCCGACGGATAGTGAAAGACCAGCAACTCCCCGTTCCGATAAGCCATCTGGGCCGACCGGATCGAATCGTTGCGAGCCGTCCGGCGATTGTTCCGGTCGTACGCAATCACGCCCGTTCCGCCGACAAACACCCGCTCGCTCTCCTCGTCCACCGCCAGATACGACACCCCGACATACTCATTCGGCCCGTGTCCGATCCCTCCCCGGGTGGAGACGAACCTCCCCGAACAGTCGAAATACTTGACCGCACTGTTGGCCGCTCCATAGTTCTTTTCCGCGACATAGAATCCGGTTCCCGACAGCACCAGCATGTAGACCTCGCCGACCAGCGCCTCGGGCGCATCGTCCAGCACGACATATTCGACCGCCCGCGCAGCGAAATCGGACAACGAGACCCTCCTCTCCCGCCCGAGCCCCTGTTCGACAGGGATAACCGCCAGACCATCAGCCGTAGAAGCCCCCGACTCGCCGCAGCCGGTCAGACACAGGGTCGAGACAAGCGTCAGCACAGAGGTGAAATGCAAAAAACGTATCATATCGAACGTGTTTCGTTCATGATCAATCCTTGACCAGCCGGACCGAGATCCGCCCGTTGCCTCCCCACCGGTGGATGTTCACGAACGACGGATCCATGTAATAAACCCGAACCCACTCCCGTCCCTCCGGCGTCGCAGTCATATAGATGCCGTTCAGCCCCACCGACCGCTCCCGGGCCGGATAACCGGCGGCCGGAAATTCCAGCGTGTTGGCCCCCTGGACGATCCGCAGAAACGACTGCCTCCGCCCCGCCCGACACATTTCATACGTGATGCCCGTGACACTGTCCCGAAAAAGGGCGTTTTTCCGGTCGATCTGCTCCCATTCGGTTTGACAAAACTGCCGGGCCGGCCGTATACGTTCATAATCGGCCTCGGTCGGAAGCCGCCACCCGTTCACGCAATGCCGCTTCACGAACGTCGCCCGGTCGGCATAGGAGAAATAACCGCCCAGACTCTCCTCCCACCCTTCGGACGGCAGTGCCGTCGCGCCGAGGTTGTATCGTTTCCACTTCAGCCCGCCGATCCGCACATAATGCCCCGTGTCGAGCCCCGACCCGACGTTTTCGTCCCGGCCGACGACAGAGGCCTGCTGCGGCGAACCGCATCCGACCATCCCGACGGTCGCCGCAACCCATAAAAAAAGCAGCCTCATGACCTAATAATGAATCATATCCGCAAGATAGTGCATATATTTGAGAAACGATCTAACAACGTTAACTGATTTTCCGAATGAGCGCAGTGCGATATTAGGCCTCGCCCGCGGCGGGAATGCTGTGCCAGATCCTGATTTTCGGGCTCTATGCGGTCGGCGACGCCCTGTGGGGAGAGCATGCGGAGACAGACCCGGGGCCGATCGGCGACGGAATCCTGCCGTTCATTTACGGCGTGATTTCGATTCCCGTCACGCTCTATGCCTACGGTTACCTGATTCTCCTGAGGCGGCATCCCGGCAAGTACCGTCTCCTGACCTGGATCGCAGCCTGCCCGGTAGCCGTATGCAGCATCTTTGTCTGGTACGAACTCTTCGGATGCCATGCCTCCTCGTGGAGCGCGGGAGTCCGATCGTTCATCGGCTATTTCATCTGGGCGAGCAGTTATTTCGTGCCGGTTTTTTGGGCGGGATACCGATATGCGGAACGTAATAAGAAACGATAATTTTTTATGAAAATACCGATCGGATGGTTCGGATTGTTGCTGGGGGCGGGATTGAACGTACTGCCCCTCCGGGCGCAGCAGCATCGGACGGAGCGGCAAAACCCGACAACCCGCTCCCTGCACGAAAGCCTCGCCGCCGTTTCGCCGGACGGGAAACAGTGGGGATATGCCGACTCCACTGGACGGATCGTCATTCGTCCCCGGTGGAGCCTGGTTTCCGACTTTTACGAGGGGATGGCACGGGTGGTCGTGGCCGACAGTCTGAATGCGATGCTCGTACAAGAGATTTCGCATAATATCCAGGTCGCCACGCCCGGAAAGACCGGATTGATCGGCCGGAACGGGAGCTATATCGTCCCGCCGGAATACAGCTATATCGACATCAATCGCGGGGGAGCCCTACCTGCGGTTCAACCGCGGCGTGTACGATCCTGACGGTGCCGACAGCCCGGACTTTCGACGGGTCTATCCGGGATGCAAGTGGGGATTGATGGATTTACGCGGGAATATCGTCCTGCCCGATACGGAATACGACTACATCTGGCCCGTGTGGACAAACGACCGGTATTATTACGGCGTCGAGAAAAACGGCCGATACGGCGTGCTGGAGGTCGGGACATGGCGGATGGTCGTTCCGTGGGGCGACTACGCCTCGGATGAGGAGTTGTACGACCGGCTGGAACGACCCTAAGCGCAACTTCGACACCTTTACCGGGCGATCCGAACCGTCCGGGCCCGCCCCGCCCGGACAACGACCGGGCCTCTCCAGCCCACAAAAGCGTTGTCGCCGAGCGGCTCAGCGGCTTGCGCCCCGTCTTCGGCCAGCAGCGTGACAGCGGCATCGTATGCGGTCGGGTTGAACAGGGTGAGGGTAATCCCTTTGTCCGTTTTTTCGATCTTCCGGAGCACTACATGGTCGAATACGTAGGCCCGTCCGGTGTCCGTCCGCAGATAGATCCCCGGCACCTCGATCGCCATCAGCGCCCCATTGGTCTCGTTCCAGCCCGTCCGTCCCCCGTCGCCGCGCGAACCCCGGCTGTCCGCATCGCAGTAGGTCAATCGCTCCGTAATCCGGCCGTCGGGCTGCACCCCTTCGGCATGGGCGTGGATGATGTCCCGCAGCAACGCCGCATAGAGCGTATCGCCCGTCTCGCGGTAGAGCTTGAACAGCGCGTCGCCCGACTGGGTGCAGAAACCCGGCGCCCCGTGTTTGTTCTGAGTGCTGGCCCAGACGGCCCCCGTGAGGTCGGCTCCGAGCTGGGCCAGCGGCGTATCGTCCGGCAGCCGGTAACGAAACGACACCGTCCAGGTGGCGCAGAGGTTCGCCAGATCGGCACACCAAGTGCGATAAGCCGTATCGCCCGTAGCTTCATACAACGTCATCAGCGAAGTCATCAGTGCCGCAGCCGTCTCGGAGTCGGCGTTCTGGAGGATGTCGCCGCAGCCGCCCGAGGTGAACCCGCGCAGAGCGAAGTCCCGGTAATAAAAGTCCGCCGCCAGCCGGGCGACGTCGAGGTATTCCGGATTGCCATAGTACCCCGCAGCGAGCGCGAGCCCGCCGACCGCCATCGCCCCGCCGGTGGTGTTGTAAACCGCCACGCGACCGGTCGCCAGGTGGAGGTAGTTGCCCCACGTTCCCTCCTCCTTCCAAGTCTTGACGAAAGCGTCGGCCAGTCCGCGCACACGGACTTCCCATTCCGGCCGGATCGCGTAGCCGCGCCCCTGTTTCCGGAGCAGGTCGAACTGTTTGACCATCCAATAGAGCAGATCGGCGTTCCTGCGGGTCAGGGCGATCCCCGGGTGGAGCTTCGCCGCGTCACGATAGAGCGGCTTCCCGTCCGGGCCGAGCACATCGCAGTAGTAACCGCTCTCGCCGCAGCCCTTCAAGAGCCCGAAATCGAACGTATGGACCACGCGCCGCAAGCGGAGCGTATCGCCCGCGGCGAGCATCGGATAGGTATTCATCAGGCCGCCGATCCAGCCGTACGACATCCAGTCCGCATTCTCCGGACAGTAGTATTCGCCCGCCGCGCCCACATGGTAACGGCTCTCGATGTTTCGTTCCATACGCCGTCGCACCTCGCTCATCGGCATCAGGTTGCGCGGCATCGCGGTCGGCATGTGACGTTTCCGCTCGCGCATAAAACAGGCCAGCAAATCCGGTACCCCGCCGGCCTCGAAATCGAGCCGGGTGACTCGGATCGTGATCTCGTCGTCTTTTCGGATAGACACCCCCCGGTCGGGACTCGGGCTGAACCCGATGAATTCGGGCTTCCGTTCCCGCACGCCCGGCGCGCTGATGACGAAGGTGGCGATGCTCCGATCGGGTGACTCCTCGACCATCAGGCCGTGGTCTTTCACCTCGCCGTCCCGTTCGATCCCCTGATCGGTCAGCAGGATGGTTCCCTGCCGGTTCGCCCGGTCGAGCCAGGCGATGGCCGGGGTCGAAGCATTGCAGACGAGCAGCTCCAGCCGCGACGTCGCACCGAACTCCGGCGAGAGCTGCGGAATCGGATTCGAGGTCAGCGCCAGATCACGCCGGCCGTAGTCGGTGGCGTCGAGACCGGTAGCGTAAGAGCGGTTCACGATCCGCTGGCGGTTGCCGCCGTAGACGGCTGCCGGAATCATCACATAATTGTCGCTGCTCCACCCGTAGCAATCGAAAGCGACCGCCACCCCGGCATCTGCCATATCGCGCAGAGCGCGAAAGGTGAAGGTGCAGGAGGAATCGTCGGAACAGGCAACGGCCACCTCCCAATTTCCGTCAGCCGGGTCGATTTCTTCGGCCCGGACAAGCACCGGCCCGTCGTAGCGGCAGTCGAGCAGCCGGATCTGTTTCGTCGGGTCGGGCCGCTCGGGAAGCCAGCTGCCCCGGGCCTGTGCGGAACAGACGCTGAAAATCAGCAGACACAAGGTCGGGACAAAGCGGTATAACGGATTTCCGGTCATAAATTCAAGTGCTTTTATTTTTCGAGCAGATACCATGCGCTGCCGCCGGCTTCGACGCTGACCGGGAGAAACAGTTCCTGTTTGCCGTCCAGCTTACGCACCGCCTTCGAGCCGTCGGATCCGGTCACACTCACCTTTTTCTCCAACCCGGTGTAGTAAAGCGGCAGGCGGAGCGTTTTTTCGATTTTCCGGTCGGTGGGATTGAAGACGACCACCATCCCCCGGTGATCGATAAAGGGATTGACGTGCATCATACAATCGAGATCGCATCCGGTGGGTCGGCTGACATGGATGATTTCAGAGGTAAGGATATCGCGATAGCGGCGGAGCCACGCTAACTGGCGCTCGACCATCGCTTTCGTCTCCGGCGTATCGTAGAGCCGGTTGCCACGGATGGTGAGGTGGCAGCCGCTGGCCAGGTACTGGAACAGCTGGGCTTCGTAGCGGTCGAGATTGTCGCACAACGGCTCGAGCCCCACCCGCGGGTCGTTGGTGTAGAAGCCGACGAGCTGGAGCGTCATCCAGCCCATGGTGGGCAATTTGTGCCACGTCCCGTCGTAGATATACTGCCGCCCGAGCAGCAACTGCTGCTGGGGAGTGAGATTGGCGCTGGCCTCGCGATAGCCCATCCCGGTGACCGTCTGTCCGTTCAGGAAATACCAGTCGGGGATAGGGATGTACATGCTCCGCCGTTGCAGCTCGTGCAACACCCCGACCTGCGCCGACCACTGCCGCCACTGCGAGTCTTCGAGCCCCTCGTGGTGGAGGTGCGCCGCGGATGCGCAAGGGTCGCCGTGGTATGGGCCGTCCATGTTGTAGGTCTTGAAGCCCGTGCGGTCGAAAAACTCCCACATTTTCGGGAAATAGGTATCCTGCCACCCGCTGGCCACACAGACACTCTGTCCGAAGAGGCTGCCGGGCCTGCCGGTCTCGGGATGCACACAGTCGACCGAGTCGCCCCGCCCGCGCGAAGCGATCTGGAGTTCGTACCCGCCCATCACGATCCCTCTGTCAGCCGCATAGGCCGCGATATCCCGCCAATGAGCAACATAGGCGGAATCGAGATTGTCGTGGCTGACCCCGGGCCAGGCCTGGATGTCGAGTTGTTCGATTCCGAGCTCGGCCATCTGGTCGATCAGTTTTTTCAACTGCGTTTCGTCGTGCGAGGTGATACCCGCCGCGATAAGCGATTCGGTCACCTGCGGAGCGAGCCGGCGGTACATGCGCCGGTGGGCGAGCGACTGGCGTTCGCGGTCGTCGCTGTCGTGCAGCAGCTCGAAGGTGACGAAAGAGCGGAACGGTTTCCCCGCCTCGACCTCGACACACGGCCCCATGGGCAACTTGCTGAGCAGCAGATTGTGGTGCGGGAAACCGAGAAATTTGTCTTCGGCCTGATTGTGGCTGGCCCAGGTGTGGTATTCGGGGTCGGGCACCCACCGGGTGGTGGAACGGCCGACGTGATAGGCTTTCGGGTCTCCGGCATAGTGCATCAGGGCGCTCCCCTGCGGGTCGGCGTTGGCCAGCGCGAAGGAGTAGTCGCTCTCGACGTGCATGCGGGAGACCCGATCCTGATTCACCGCCAACACTTCGCACTCCATATCCCGCAGCAGAAGCTCCCGAGCGCCGTCGTTCACCACCTCGATCCATTTGGCAATCACGGGGAGGCCGTCGTAGATTTCATAATGGACACGCACCTCGACCCCCTTGACCTGCGGCACATCCCCGGGCGCCGCGAACGTCAGGGTCAGCCGCAGCCCTTTCGGCGGCCAGTCGGCCGCCGGAGCGTGGAATTTCCGGCTCCACGGATAACGTTCGACCGGTACTCCCGTCTCGATCTTCTCCAGCACGAAAGCCCCCGGAGCCGCCGTCATCTGCGGCAGCCACTCTTCGAGCAGGTAGGACATTTCGGGCTGGCCGGCGAGGCCGCCGACGTCGTACCACGTCGTATCGATCCGGATGCGGGCCTCGGGCTTCACCGCACGGAGGTATTCGGTGTCGTCGCTCTTGTTCTTGTAGCTGATGCAGGCGATGTTGCCGCCCAAATAGAAGGTGCGCGAGACCAAGCCGTTGTCGAGCCGGAACCGGACATCCTGCCGATCGTCGGCCACCCGCACATACAGACGGCTCGCCTGCCGGACGGGGCGGATCAGCCAGTCATTTTGCTGGCGTTCTTCGGACAGTGTGCGGACAACCTCTTTGCCGTAGCCCGGCGCCTCCAACTGGGCGACCAAAGCCGCCCGAGCCTCGGCACTCCGGGCCGTCCGACCCTCGCTCCGCATCGCGTGCAACGACAGATCGGTCTCCGGAGAGAACGCCCCATCCGCAAACGTGCCGTACCGGATCTCGTAAATGCTGCCACGGAACGCGCGACCGCCCTCCGCATCGACCGCCACCGAAAGGATCGGCGCCACAGCCCCCTCGAAGAGAAACTCGCCCGACTTCCGACCGTCCATCCAGACTGCGCCCCGCCCTCGTTCGACGACCGCCGCCAGATGTACCCACCGGTCGGCAACCGCCTCTCCGATTTCGACCTCCTCTGCCCCACCTGCCCCGCCTGCTCCGCAGAGGAACACCCATTTGTCTCCCCGCTGCCCGAGCGTCATGCTTTCAGCCCCGTCCCCCAGCGCCACAACGGTTTGCACAGCCTCACGGCCCGTGTCGGCCGCTTTGACCCACACCTCCAACAGCCGATTGTCCCCCCACCGAACGCTCTCCTCCCGCAAACGATACCCGTCGCGTTTCCCGTCGAACAGAATCGAGCCTTCGCCCTTCATTTTTCGATCTCCGGGCGCGTCGGCATAAAACACCGGCTGGCCCACGACGAGCAGCTCTCCGCCGCCCGTCGAGGATCGCACCGCCCGCGGAGCGACAGCATAGGTCACATTACCCGCCTTACCGAAATTATAGTGCAGAACGGGCGTAACCGCTCCCCGCGCCACGTCATACACCCCCAGGGAAAACAAAACGAAAAAGAGACCTCTTATCATTGGAAGAAATAGGTTTGAATTCGACAACTGCAACAGTTCTTCATTTGCCGTTAGTTCCGGAACACCTGTTCAGACTATTCGCTGCGGAGCGGGATTTGGACGTTGAACGATCCCCCGTCGATGCGTCCGTTCACCTCGTCCACCGCACAGGCACAGTAGAGCACCAGCGGCACCCCCTGCTCATCGACCAGCAGCTGGGGACGCTCCAGACGCGCCACCTTCGCCACCTCGCCCGACGGCAAGACCACCTGTTTTTTCATGAAAAGCGACCGTTCCGGCAACTCCCATTCGATCCCGTCCCGCGACCGCATCACAGCCAGACAAGGCTCGCTCCGGGTGAACGCCCCGGTAAAGTCTTTGAAAACGGCATAGAAACAGGAGTCCCGGGCGCAGTACCACACATAAGGGTCTTCAGCCGACAGCCGCTTGTCGCCGTCCTTGATCGTCAGCACTTCGAGGTCGAGCGGCACGAAAGGCCCGGCCGGCGAGTCGCCGATCGCCACGCCGTGCACCCCGCGCCACGCGGGATCGTACACATTGCCCTTGAAATAGAGCAGATACTTCCCGTCCGAGGGCCGATAGACCACCGCCGGATTCACCACGATGATGTTGTCCGGCATCGGCCTCGTCCCCTCCGGCGACGGATCGACGATGTCGTTCGGTTTGACACGCGTTCGGGGCGCCAGCAGCGGCCCGTTCGACCGTTCGAAGCGACCGGCCAGCAGATCGGCGAACGTCTCGAACTCAATGACGCCGATCCGCAGCGACTGCTGCACCCGGGCGCGCAGCGGCAACGTGCCGTCCGCCGACCGCACGCGGTCGTTCCCCAGATCGACCCCGCCGACATAGTAGAGATAGTATTTATCCCCGAATCTCCGCACGTGAGAGTTCATCACCGTCTGGGCATCCCACGCCGACCGGTCGGGCCGAAAACCGTCTTCGTTGAGGAAAAAGCCGAGGTGTCGAAATCCTCCGTCCGGTCGATCGGAGACAGCCAGCCCCATTTTGGAACCCAAAACCCACGCGGGGTCGAACGCATATTTTCCCGTCGGCACCGCGCTGTAGATCATGTAGTATCGCCCCTCGTCTCCCCGGATGACCGAAGCGCCCCACACGAAGTGATCCGGCAGCTGAAACGCCCCCTCGCCCGTCACGACCGCCCTGCCGTCGCGACGAGTGACGCTGATCTCCGCCGGCCCGGCCTTCACACAGTAAGTCTGCGCCGAAGCCGAACCGCAAACCGCCGCACACAAGGCGGTAAATAGAAGCACTCTTTTCATCACACAAAGCATTTACAGTTCCGATTCGGACACAGGCAGTTTGCAGCCGATCCGGTCGAACGGAATCGGCGTGAAACCGAGGATCATCCGATAAATCGCCGCATCCGGGACAAAACCTTTCATCGGGTCGGCCGGATCGACCCAGCCCGGATTCTCTATCGTGACCCAGTTGTTGCTCCAATCCGCCCAGCCCGGAGAACCATTCAGCATCTTTTTGACCCGATAGAACAGATTGCCCGCAAACACATTGCCGCGCGACACCCGGGGCGTTCCCTCCCAATAGCGGGCCAACTCCGGATAAGCCGTCGCATACGGCGGTTCGGTATGCCGCACCGCCCGCAGCCGCTGATCTACCACCCCGTCCGGATCGAGCATCCCGCGTCCCCAGGTCTCCATCCGGTTATCGATGTGAACCGCCTGCGGCAGGTCGACGAAGAGGTTATTGCGATAGATATTGTCGTGCCCGCCGCCGATAAGTACGGGAATGGTCCCCGAGCGGAAGTAGACGCAGCCGAAGACCTCCATGCCGCACGCCCCGTCGTCGTGATAGGTGGCCGAGACGCGGTGGGCCGACGAAAAATCATGGAAATAGCAGTACCGCACCCGGTTGCCCCGCTCCGACGGGTCGCGGCCGTAGTACAAAGCCCCCTGATCGTCCACCTCGCGGCAGACGTCGTAGATGTCGCAATATTCGATCAGGTGGTCGTTGCCGTGCAGCAGAACGGCCATGCTCGGCGCATCGAAAATCTCGCAGTTCGAGACGCGGTTCCCCACGCCGTCGATCCAGACGCCGGGAATATAGGATTTTTCCAGTCGGTTGACATTGTGGATGCGGCAATTCTCCACGTAATTATAAGCCGGAGTCAAAGTGGCCCGGTCGCCGCCGCTCAGGTTGACCCCTCCGGCACCCATTTGATAGATGTGGCAATTGCTCACCCCGTTATACCTCCCCGCGCAGCGATTGATCAGCACATCGTCATAGATGATCCCTCCCAGCGCGCCGACCTGCCTCGGTTTGTCCCCCCGTCCGATGCAGACACCGACATACCCCAGATTGCGGATCACACAGCTGTCCACCCGCACGGAGTCCGACGCCTCGATGTAGACCCCCATCCCGCGCGCATATTCGAGCGTCAGGCCGCGCAGCACGACATTCCGACACCCTTCGACAGCGAACATCGGCGCATCGAGCGTCGAGACCCGGACATCGTCTCCGATTTTCGCCTCGTTCGGCGGCAGGAAATAGATCTTCCGGGCCGCCGAGTCGAGCACATATTCGCCCGGTCGGTCGATCTCTTCGAGCAGATTCAGGGCGAACCACCTCCGCCACGGCGCGCCGGTCATAAAGCCGTACCGCGTAGACCGGGCAGCCGTAACGGTACGTGCGGCCGTGTCGATCCGCAGCACGGGAACCATGTCGTCGGCATAGCCGTGAGCGAAATAGCCGCCGATCCACATCCCGTCGGTCGATTTCCACTGCGCCGGCCGCTCCTCGGCATACTCGAAGACCGGATTTCCGATACCGTATTTCCCCTCGCGCGGGATATCGCCGGTGCAATGCACCTTTCCGATCGGCGCCATGCTGTCATTGGGCCATCGCGCGATCGAGAGCGGACGTCCGTCGATGAAGAGTTCGCTCCAGCCCGGAAGCGACGGATGCCCGAAACCTTTCGGGATAATCCCCGTCAGCGGAATCCCGAGGGCCCCCGCATCGATCTGGCGCACCCGGTCGCGCACCTCGGGCCGCAGCCGCTCCCGCACCGCCGGATCCGTCACTTTCCGTATCTGTTTCGAATCGACCCGGCGCGACCCGGTGAAAGAGACCGCCTCCTGCCGGTAAGGAGCGATCGTCACGTTGTTCAACCCGGCAATCTCGACCGTCTTCCGCAAGACATACGTCCCCCGCCGCAGCAGAATGTCGGTCGTATCGTGCGGAAACCGCGCCGCCTCGGCCAGCGCCCGTTCCACCGTGCGGAAAGGGCGGGAGAGCGAACCCGCCGCCCGGTCGCTGCCGGTCGGCGCTACGAAGAACGTTTTCCGGGCCGTCGCCGCGGCGACCGAAAGAAAGGAGAGAAGCCCGAGAAAAAGCGCTTTGCGTGTCTGTTTCATCTTCTTCATATTCATAATTTTACTTTCGATGATCCGTTTCGATCGGATTTCCGGCATGGTCGAACAGCAGCCGGTCGCCGGTCAGCACCAGCTCTCCCGCCAGCGGCTCGTCGCCGAACCGCTCCGGCCGGGCATTCGGCATCCGCCCGCCGACCCAGATGCGCACCCGCCCCGGCATCACCACCCTATTCCCCCGCTCATCGACCCCACCGAGCTGTTCGGGCGCCACCGCAAAGCTCACCATCCGCCGTTCGCCCGGTTCGAGCCAGACCCGCCGCACTCCCGCCAGCGAACAGATCGGCATCCGTCCGGAGACCATCCCCCGTCGCGAGACATAGAGCTGCACGACCTCCTCCCCGCCTCGTCGTCCTCGGTTGCGCACCTCGACGCTCACCCTGACGGAGTCTCCGACCTCAACGGCATCGGGCAGCCGCAGCGCAGAATAAACATATCTGTTGTAACTCAGCCCATAGCCGAACGGATAGAGCACCTCGCCGTCGAAATAGCGATACGTGCGCCCCTCCATGCGATAATCCCAGAAATCCGGCAGATCGTCCGTCGAACGGTAGAACGTGACCGGCAGTCGGCCCGACGGATTGTAGCGTCCGAAGAGGATATCCGCCAGTGCCGTACCCGTCTCCTGCCCGCCGTACCACGCCTGGATGACTGCATCGGCATGCTCCGCCTCCCACGGGAACGCCACCGCGCTGCCCGACATATTCACGAAGATCAGCGGTTTGCCCAGCCCCCTGAGCCGTTTCATCCACTCCGTCTGCACCGCCGGGAGCTCGATACGGCTGCGGTCGCCCCCGAGAAAGCCCTTGATATCGTCGTTCCCCGCATCGCCCGCCTCTCCCTCCAGGAGCGGCGAAATCCCGCCCGCAAAGATCACCGCATCGACCCCGGCAATCGCCTCCAGCACCTCCTCCACCTCCGGGCCCTCCGCCAGCGGCCCGGTGAACGCCGTCGCCGGATAGTAGATCACCCGCAGACCCGGTTCACGCTCCAACGCCATCCGCAGCGTGACATTCTCCACCGGAATCCCGTTGTAATTGCCCAACTGCGTCGTTCCGTCGTCGGCATTCGGCCCCAACAGGGCCACCGTCCCGACCCTTCCCGTCCGCAGCGGCAGCACCCCCTCGTTCCGCAACAGCACCATCGACTGCCGCGCCATCTCCAGAGCCTGCGCCCGGTGCTCCGGCGACGAGATCACCGCACCGGAAATCGTATCATAAGGCACCCGCCCCGCCGGTTCGAACTGACCGAGCCGGAAACGGATCATAAAAAGCCGCCGCAACGACAAATCGATCTGTTCCTCGGTAATCAGCCCCCGCTCCACCGCCGCCGCGAGCGAAGCATAATCGCCGCCGCACTCCATATCCGTCCCGTGCAGCACGGCATCGGCCGCCGCCGTCGCTGCGTCCGAATGCGTTTTGTGATACTTGTGGAAATCGCTGATCCCCCAGCAATCCGAAGTAACATACCCCTCGAACCCCCATTCGTAAGTCAGAATCAGCCGCATCAGCTTGTCGCTGCCGCAGCAGGGCTGTCCCTCGTAGCGGTTATAGGCGCACATCACCCCCGACACCCCCGCCTCGCACACCAGCGTGCGGAAAGCAGGCAGGTAGGTATCCCACAGGTCGTAGTCGCTCACCCGGGCATCGAACTCGTGGCGTTCGGGCTCCGGCCCGCTATGCACCGCATAGTGCTTGGCGCACGCCGAAGTCTTGAGGTAACGCGGATCGCCGCCCTGCAACCCCCGCACCATCGCGCTCCCCATCCGACCGGTCAGCCAGGGGTCTTCGCCGTAGGTCTCCTGCCCCCTTCCCCATCGCGGATCGCGGAAGATGTTGACATTCGGCGTCCAGAACGTCAGCCCCTTGTACTGTCTCCCCTCGTCCGGCGTCCCTTTGGCCCGATTATAAATGGCGCGCGCCTCGTCGGCGATCATCCCCGCCGTCTGCTCCAAGGCCTCGGGATTGAAGGTGGCCGCCAGCCCGATCGCCTGTGGAAAGACCGTCACCCGGTCGCCCGAACGTCCCACGCCGTGCAGACACTCGTTCCACCAGTTATAGGCCGGAATCCCGAGCCTCGGAATGGCCGGACTGACGTGCATCATCTGGGAGATCTTCTCCGAGAGGGTCATCCTGTCGATCAGCGAATCGACCCGCGGATCGACACACAGACGCGGGTCGCCAGCGGCCATCCCCTGCCGCCCCAGAAGACCGAGAAAGAAGATCAACAAAACGATTTTCTTCATAAAAACAGAATGAATTAAGTCAGAAATCACTCGACCGCCCGACGGGTTCGATTATAAGCGATCCGGTCGAATTTATAGTAATGCGCCGCGCGATGCGCGACATCGGTCTGTTGCTCGTCGAGCCGGACGACATAGGCCATCCGGGCGATCTTTTTACAAAAATTTCGGATGTCGAACCGCTTGCGATAGATCGCCTGATAGAGTCCCCTCAACTCGGCGAGGGTAAACTTCGCAGGCAGCAGTTCGAAGAGCATGGCCGGCTCCGTTTCGATCCATTGGCGAATCTCGCCGAGCGACTCCTCGACGATCCGATTGTGATCGAACGGCATCGCAGGCACCGCACTGACCGGACACCACCGGGCCCCGCTGCTGCGCGCCACAGCGCTCAGCGTCCGGTTAATCTTACACAGCGACAGATAAGCAATCGTAATCAGCCGCCCGACGGGATGCCCGTAGGTCGTTTCGAGCCACGCCACATCCCGCGCATCCGCCGCCCGGTCGGGCGAGCTGAAACACTTGAACTGCTTGAGGCTCATCCTCCGGATACCGGTCAACTCATACAGCACCCGCTGGGCGGCGCTGTCCGTATCCTCCGGCTGATAGATCAGGCTGCCGGGCAGTTTCAGGTCCGACGTCCCCTCCTTTTCGATCAACAGAATGTTCAGCTCGTTCCCATCGAAACCGAACACCACGCAATCGACCGACACATGGGCATACATATATTCCATAAGCCATTCCGCAACGGCCGTCCGCCGCGCCTCGACAAATATAGTTATTTAGACCGCAAAATACTATCGGACAATTCGTTAAACCGAAACTTATTGTATAAAATACACTATTTGTATTCGAACGACAAGACCGGCGACAGGCTGATTTCCAAGACCTATCCCCCGAGGGGTTATTGTACTTCCCCCGAGCGCTTATTTTATTCGATGAAAGAGTCCGCCACTGACAGAAGATCCCCCTCCCCAACACCCCCGCAACGGTTACCGGAAAAAAGAGAAGAGGGTTTTCAATTCGCCGAAGAACCAGCGCATTAAAAACCCTCTCCGTGTGAGGTCGGTAGCAGACGACTAATTTCACTAACAATCAGATATTTAGATTCTAACATTGTGGCGTTGAGCGGTTTCATTTTTCCGAAATTTCTCCTTGTTTCGAGGCTTCAAATCGGGATGCAAATTTCTGCGCCCCTATTTGCACCCCCTGATTATAACAAACTCTTAAGTTGGTTGATAATGTCATCTATTGTATGAATAGCTGTATTTAATGCCATCTTATCTGCTAAGGTAGGACTGAATTTCATAACCTCATCTTTGGTTATTTTATGTCAAAATCGATATATTAGCAACATATATTATTTATGTCTTAGTTCTAAAAAACGATGGGAATACTTAGCTCGATTTTAACCGGATTGATAACCAACGTAAGTTATGAATTTATCAAATCTCTGCTTCCGTTCCAATTTTCCGACCATAACATACAAACAGCTATTCAACAAGCATACGATCGGGCCCTGAGACAATGGACCATAAATCATAACATTCGGGATCGAGAGGAAAACTATCTGCACACAAAACTCCAAGAAACCATTCAGCAACTGCTCAACAATTCGTCAACCCAAAATTGTGGTAATGATTTGTTAGATTTATTTCGCGCTGAACTGGAAAAGGATGCTCGGACGCAAAGTTTCCTACATTATTGCATCAGTTCGGACACGCATACTCTGGTAGCTGAAATGCACAAAACAGTCTGCCCCCAAACCATACCAACTCCTTTATTCTCCAACGATTTTTTCATCCCACATCTCGCACCGACAGCATCATACCATATTCCACGTACTGTCAGATTAATCAATCATCCACAACAAGCAAGCAACGGAATGTTCTCGGAAGGCAGTGAATATGCCCCGATCGACCTAATAGCCCGCCATTCCCGACTGGTTATATTAGGGAGTGCCGGAATGGGAAAGAGCACCGAGCTCAAGCAGTTGGCACTACAATTAACAGAGACATGTTGTCCCTTTCATTTGCCCCTGAATACTTTTACCGGAGCCCGAACTTTGGAGCAAATGCTCGCCTCAGAGTGGTTGACAGCCAGACAACCCAAGACGTTATTACTGGATGGGTTAGACGAAGTGCTTCCTGAGGATACGGAGCGAGTCAAACGCGAGATCGGACTGTTTGCCCATACTCATCCGGAAATTCCCATCCTCGTTTCGTGCCGATCCAACTTTTATACATTACCCATGGAGGGGACAGGGGGAAGTCTGAGCGATTTTACGGTTGCTACCTTAGAACCATTGACTTCGGCAGCTGTACAAGCCTATAATATTAGCAAGACACACTCGTCGGTCGACTCGGAAAATTTTCTCACCCAAGTATATCAGCACAGATTAATCGCATTACTCGAGAATCCTTTTTGGGCGATCGCCATGATCGAGTTCTATCAAGAACATCGGAATTTGGGGAAAAGCATCACCGAACTGTTGGAATACTTGATCGAACGCAATTTCAAACGCGACGCCAGCCACTATGATGGCTCAATTCCATTAGTAGAACAAAGAAACGAACTGTTCAGACATCTCGAAACGATTGCCTGTTGCATGAATATAACGGGAACTCGGACAATTACCGACTCAGAGATTGCAGCATTATTATCCGATCGTGAAGCGTATCGTTTAATGCGATGCTCTGGAACTCTTGTCAAAAAAGAGACCGACCATTGGCAATTCAAACACGGTTATTTCCAAGAATTCTTATCAGCCCGCCTACTGAGTCGGCAAATATTCGATCAGATTTTACCCCTGATCCAAAGTGCCAATGACACGATTCTGCCGGGATGGCAGAATACCCTGACCTTATTGCTGAATATTCTACCGAAAGAATCTACTTTGTTCGAGCGACTTATCGACTGGTTAACAAAGCATGATCCGGCGGGGCTGATTGCCATGGAACCGGAAAAATTGGATGTAGATTTACGCATCGAAATTTTCAAAAATATTTTCAACTATTACAAAGAAAAAGAGAGCTGGTTGGATCGCGAAAAGATCGCCCCAATTCATTATGCACGTTTTGGTCAACAGGAAGATTGCATCCGATTTCTGGTCGACGAAGCCTGTGAGGTCCAAAACGGAAGACGCTGTCGACTGAATGCCTTGGATATACTTCAGCACTACGACTTTTCATCTTGTCATTTTACGGACTGGATAGTGGAACGGTTGGTACAAACCTTGACAGACAGCGATCGAGCCGATGGTTATCTGATCAGGGAAATCATCAGCTCGATCTCGGCAGTCGGAGCAAATACACCAGTTATAGATACGATCTACAAACTATTAAAAAACGAAAAGGACGATCATGTTCGATCATCACTTTACACATTATTCAAGAAACATCAAGTTTATGAACACTATATTGACTATTACCTCTCCGGACTAACCGAAGTGAATCATACCGTTGGCTTCGAATCTTCGATTTTTGACATACTTAGGCGATGCAACACCTCATACAGTTTACATCGCATTTTAGAGTTTTGGACACAACACATCTCTGATCTTGAAGATCATGTTTTGAATGAGTTCCAAGAAACAGCAAAACATATCATCGACCATGTCGTCGATATTTATGCGGAAGATACCTCCGTATATAACCTTATGCAACAGCTTTTACAAAAGCATTGTGAAAGTTGCTTTCACAATCGCAGTATGTACATCTTGATCGTTCTTGATTTTTTTGACAAAACCAATACCCGCAAACAGCTAATCTTAAATATTTTAGAACAGGTAAAGAATTCCGACAATTATATTATTCTGTGCATATTGGCATTTGCCCTCACGTCGACACTCTTCCCTCTATTGATTGAGGCTTATCACAATCAGGTAATCGATTCGAATCAACTCGATTTTATTTGTCGATCGACCAAGTGGGATCATCCGGAATTATTCGAGCCACTAAAACAAGCAATTGAAGCCAGCACCGATATTCGCATTGTCTTACCGCCAAAGATTGATTTTGAAGCGATCCATCGGCAACAAGAACAACGGGCTTTTGATCTATTATTTGATCCGATCGATTTTCAAAAAGCTTGCATAGATTTTTTGGGAGAACAAGAATCTTTATCTTACGAAGAATACAACACGCAGCAGCTGAATTTTGTGAGAAAGCATCAGCCGGGAGATGAATTAGCCAATCGCAGCGTCTTACGATGGATGAGCCTTATGACCCAAGAGCAACCAGTAACCAAACCACAAATTCAACACTGGTTTGCTCAACCAGAAAATATGGAACGGTTTACAATAAGGCATATCTACCAGGCATTAAGCACTCAGAATCCTCCAAAAGTTTCAACTTTCCAAAAAGGCTATTTACATCAATGGTTCGACCAAAACATTGAAACGGTTGATTTTACTGACGCAATATCTATAACTAACGACTATCAGTTCCAATGGAACTTAAAAGTCCAATACCTGATTCAACTATTACATCGATTTGAATTTCAGACCTCGGATGCGATTTTATTAGACTTGACACATTGTTGTTTT
>NZ_JBQIQO010000017.1:0-47093 GCF_056799795.1 Rikenella sp. | reverse complement strand
GCGCAGTTTCCTCAAACTAAAACGCGCGCCCCGCCTAAAGAAGCGATTCAACTCTTTCGGCGACAAGCCGAAAGAGAATGAATCGCCCAGGCGCGCGAAAACGCGGCGGAGCGAAAGCGGAGCCGCAGTGAGGCGGACACGAGTCGGAGAACTGGGTTCTGCTTTGGGCTGTGTTGTTCTTTGGGCTCGAAAACCGATTACGGTTTTCGAGCCGTGCCGCGCCGAGCATGGGGTTTGGATTTGGGCAGTGCTTTTTGCCGGGCTTTGGGCCGAGAGTGAGTAGCGCGATTCGCAGAATCGCCGGCCTTGTCGCCCAGGCGCGGAGCGCCTCGGGGGGATGGGCGACAGGCCGAACCAGATGGAAGGTGGTGATAAATGGTAGCGCGCGGCCCGAATCCGACAGAATTGGGGCGGTGAATGAGCTGAGCTTCTGCGGCTCTTTGAGCCGCGCAGTTCGCCGCCACCCCACGCGGCGGGCTATTATAGGCCGAGGATGAATTCAACAGAAAGGGGTAGAGAATTGGCTTGTTCTTTGGGGCGGGTTGGACGCCCGGGCGGAACGCAACGAACATCGTGAGTTTGCGGGCCTCCCGAGGGGGAGGCGTCCGGCCCGCGCGGTTCTGCGAACCGCAGGAGGCAGTTCCCAAACGAAGTTGCCATTAAAAAGACACAGCACTTCGCCCGTTTATTCCGAGAGGCAACGCAACTGAAGACCGTGAGCGCGGTTGTCCGAGATGCTGATGTTGAGATGCTGCGAATGGAAATACAAATCCAAGCAGAGGTTGCCGCTCACGGACGATGAGTAGCTGAATCCGCTGTAGCCGACGCCGCCCGACACACCAGAGATGTTGTTGCGGAAGCCCGGGGCGGGATTCTCCCTCTCGTTTATTCCGAGAGGCAACGCAACTGAAAACCGTAGGCACGATTGCTCGCATGGTTGGGAACGAGCCACGGTATGTGGAAATTCAAATTCATGCCATCGGCATTGCTGACCGTCGCAGACCAGCTGTAACCGTCGCGGCCAACGTACATCAGATCGCCCAAACCCCCAAAGTTCCCCCCGTCGCGGAAGCCCGGGGCAGGCCGAGACAGTCCGAAAAAGCAACAGTTATTCACCCCGTAGAGAGTAAGAAACCATGACCCCCGTGCTCGAATGCGTGCCCAACTTCAGCGAAGGGCGCGACGAAAAGACCATCCAAGCCATCGTCCATTCCGCCGGGAGCGTGCCCGGCGCCTATGTGCTGCACGTCGACAGCGGCATCGCCGCCAACCGCACCGTCGTGACCTTCGCCGGCGCCCCCGAAGCAGTCGTCGAAGCCGCCTTCCGCGCCGTGCGCACCGCCGCCGAGCAGATCGATATGCGGCACCAGCACGGCGAACACCCTCGTATCGGCGCCACCGACGTGCTGCCCCTGGTCCCCGTTCGCGGGATCGACCTGGAGACCGCCGCCCGTCTCGCCCGGCAGCTCGCCGAGCGGGTAGGGCAGGAGCTCCGTATACCCGTCTATTGTTATGAATCCGCCGCCGCCTCGCCCGAGCGCAAAAGCCTCGAAGCCTGCCGCCGCGGCCAGTACGAAGGATTGCGCGAGAAGATGTCCGACCCCCGGTGGAACCCCGACTACGGCCCACAGGAGTGGAGCGACACCGTCGCCCGCACCGGCGCCAGCGTCATCGGCGCCCGGGATTTTCTGGGCGCCGTCAACTTCAACCTCGCCCCCAGCGGTGATCCGGCGAAAGATATAGCCGCCGCCAAAGCCATCGCCCGCGAGATCCGGGCAGCCACCCGCGGCCCCTGGTCGCTGCCCGGCGTGAAAGCCATCGGGTGGTGGATCGAAGAGTACGGCATGGCCCAAGTCTCCACCAACCTGACCGACCTGCACGCCACCGGATTGGGCGCCGCCTATGATGCCGTCTCCGCCGCCGCCCTCCGCCACCGCGCCCGAGTGGTCGGCACCGAAGTGATCGGCCTGCTGCCCGAATGGGTCGTGGCCGACGTCGACACGGAACGTCTGGGCCTCGACAGCCTCCGCCCCTTCGGTCGTCCCTTCGATCCCGACCGGAAGATCATCGAACGCCTACTCCCGTACTAACGTCTCCCAGAGCAGATCCTTCAGCTCCCGGATATGCAGCCCCGCCACTGACGAGATAAAGAGATACGGCACCCCCCGCAACGTCTCCGCCCCCTCTATTTCCGCCCGGAGCCCCTCCGTCAGCTCCTCGTCCAGCATATCGCACTTCGTGACCGCCAGCAGCCGCCGTTTGTCCAGCATCTCCGGATTGTACAGCCTCAGCTCCTCCAGCAAAATCCCGTACTCCCTCACAATATCCTTCGCATCCGCCGGCACCATGAACAACAGCACCGAATTGCGTTCGATATGGCGCAGGAACCGCGTCCCGATCCCCCTTCCCTCGTGCGCCCCCTCGATGATCCCCGGGATATCCGCCATCACGAACGAATGTCCGTCCCTCACCTCCACAATCCCCAGATTCGGCTCCAGCGTCGTGAACGCATAATCCGCGATTTTCGGTTTCGCCGCCGACACCACCGACAGCAGCGTCGACTTCCCCGCATTCGGAAACCCCACCAGCCCCACATCCGCCAACACCTTCAGCTCCAGCACGAACCACCCCTCCTGCATCGGCTCCCCCGGCTGCGCATACCGTGGCGCCTGATTCGTCGCCGTCCGGAAGTGCCAGTTTCCCAGCCCCCCGCGTCCCCCCCGCACCAGAATCACCTCCTGCCCCTCCTCCGTCACCTCCGCCACCACCTCGCCCGTCTCCGCATCCTTCGCCACCGTCCCCAGCGGCACCTCGAGCACGATATCCCGCCCGTTCCGCCCGTGACTCTTCGCCCCGTGCCCCCCCTCTCCGTTCTCCGCCATCTGGTGACGCTGGTATTTGAGGTGGATCAACGTCCAGTACTGGCTGTTCCCGCGCAGAATCACATGTCCGCCCCGTCCCCCGTCCCCTCCGTCCGGCCCCCCGAACTCGACGAACTTTTCGCGTCGGAAGTGGCTCGAACCCGGCCCCCCGTTACCCGAGCGCGCGTAAATTTTGACATAATCTACGAAATTGGAAGAAGCCATAAGATAATCGGTATTTTTTTGAAGAGAGCGGCAAACCCCGTGCCGCCGCTCGAGACAAAAATACACTTTTTCGCCGATTCCCCACGATTCGTCCCCCGCAGCTCTTGTCCGAACCGGAAAAGTTCCCTATCTTTGCCCCGGTTTATTACCCGCCGATGTAGCTCAGTTGGCCAGAGCAGCTGATTTGTAATCAGCTGGTCGGGGGTTCGAATCCCTCCATCGGCTCAGTCATATTGACGACTCGGGCGCTCCTCTCGAATAGGGGAGCGCCCGAGTTTTTTCATCTCCGTCGGATTTTAGGTAAAAATCGATTTTTCGCACGCTGTTCTTTGAGCTGGCCGGAACCGTACCTTTCTTGAAAGAAAGGTACCCAAAGAACTTTTGCAGAGGTCGTCCCCATGGGACGACCACGTGTTCTCTCCGCCTTGTTTCGTTGGGCTAAGATTTTCAGGCGAGGCGCGCATGGGGTTCTTGCCCATTATTAGCGCGCCCGCCGAAAATCCAGCCCAACCCAAGGGCAGACACGGCCAGAGCATCCCGCAGGGATGCGCTCTAAAGTTTGGCTTCGCCTTCCTCCTCGCCGCTCGGCAATTTGCAAACTATGTTTGCATTGCTCTCGCTGGCAGCGTCGGTTTTCTGGTTCTCTTTGTTCACAAAGAGAACAGTACCCTCCCGGCTAAAAATAGTACGAGAAATTAATTTTTTGCCCCCCATTTGGGTTTGATGCCGATGAAGATTTCGAAATTGATCCCCGGCATCGGTCTTGCCAGCACCGATAGATACTCCTCGTCGAATAGATTCCGTATCGTCCCCTTCAGCTCCAGCTCCGCCCACCGGAGCGAGATCCCCTTTCCCAGCGTCACATTGTTCATGTAGTACGCCGGGAGCCTCCCCGTGAGCGTCAACTCATTGCTCGACATCGTGAACCGTTCGCTGTACCAGCACCACTGGTACGCCATCGACCATCCCCGCCAGGATATTTCCCCCGTCGCATTCGCCGCGAACTCCGGCACGTATGGGAGCTGTTTTCCCACCGACCGATCTCCCGGCCCCATCGGCTCCCCTTGGTTGATCGACGGCGTCCACGCGAACGACCCCCTGAGCTCCAGTTTCCAACCCCTCGCCAGCCATCCCCTCAGCTCCCCCTCCGCCTCCACCCCGTAGGCATGCACCCGGCGGATGTTCCTCGGCGAGAAGAACCCCTTGACCGTCGGCAGCCAGATGATCCAGTCCTCGATTCTCGAATCGAACCACGTCGCCGACCCCGCGAACCTCCATCCCTCCTCCCGTCCCACCCCGAACCTCAGCCCCGCATCATACGTCCACCCCTTCTCCTTGCGCAGCTCCGGATTTCCCCCCGGCATGAAATAGAGGTCGTTGAGCGTCGGGAACCTGAAATTCCTCGACACCGACGCCTTCGCCGTCACCTCCCCCCGTTCCGACACCACCCCCTCCACGAACAACGCCGGAATCGGCGGCGCCCACTCCGTTCCGCACATCTCCCCCCTCAGCGTCGCCCCCATCCCGAACCGCTCCGTCGGCCGCCATTTGACCGACGCCACCCCCGCCAGCTCGATCCGCGCCCGGTCGTACCCCACCGTCGCCCGCTCCCCCTCCTGCGTGACGATATTTTTGTCCGCACTCTCCACCCAGTGCTGATGCGCCGAGAGATCGAGCGCGAACAGCCATTTCCTTCCCCCGTAATACTCCCCCCTCGCCCGTCCGTAGAGCGTCTGTACCCGGCTCCGCGAGCGCGTCATCGCCGCCATCGTCCCGTTTCCCACATCTCGTTTGTAGTCATACGCCATCCGTGTGTAGAGATACCCCCCGTTCGCCTCCGCCTTCCATCCTTCCCGTCTCCGCTCCCACGACACCACCCCCCGGAACGTCTGCTCCCGCTGCCTGTTTTCGAACTCCGTCTCGTCGCCGTACTCCGTCGTGAGCATCGGCAGCTCCCGGTTCGAATTCAGATACCACCCCCTCAGCCCCACCCGATCCCCGTTCTCCGCCGTGTAGTACGCCTCCTGCAACACATGTATGTCCCGATACGCCCCGCTCCGGTTCCGCTCCGTCGGGTAATACTGCCCCACGATATTCATCTCCTCGTCGTAGATATTCTCCTTCTTGTCCCGATTCCGGTACTTGTAATCGTTCGGCGACGAAGCGCAGACCGCCCGCGTCGACACCTGCCACCTCCGCGCCCCATACGTCAGCCTCAGGAACTCGTCGAACGTTCGGAACGACCCGATCCCCTGAACATACTGCAACCCGACCCCCTCCGTTCCCGCCGGCCCCGTTCCCAGCCTCACCGCCCCCCCCAAGCCACCGCCCGCCTCGTCGACCGACGACGTCCCGTGGAGCAGCGACGCCTCGTCGATGAAGAACGCCGGAATCATCGAGAAATCCGTCATCCCCAGCATCGGATTATTGATCCTCATTCCGTTCCACGTCACCTGCGTATGCGACGGCGACGTCCCCCGGAACGCCACCGTCGCGAGCGTCGCCCGTCCGTAGCTCTTGACGAAGATCGACGAATGGAACGTCAGCACATCCGCCATCGAGAGCGCCACATTTCCCCTGAGCGCCGCACTGTCGAACCTCGTCCGCTGTATCCCGATCTCCTTCAGCGGCCTCCGCCCCCTCACCGTCACCACCTCCGTCCTCAGCAGCCGCTCCTTTTCCCCCTCCGTTCCGTTCTGCGCCGCCGCCGGCAGAGCCAGCCCCGCCAGCCCCCCGAGTATTCCAAGTATCCGACCCTTTCCCCTCATCGCCCCCCTCCGTTTATCCACCAGCAAAAAGCCCCCGGCGTGATTCCTGCGTAAAACCGGTCGATCAGCTTCCCCCCCGCCGAATAGCGGCAGATCGTTCCCGGCTGCTGGTAATCGATCGCATCCGCCACATAGACATCGCCCCGGATCGGATCGACCGTCAGCCCGTAATAGATCGTCCCCGCCTCCTCCAGGAACGGTCCCTCCGGCAACCCCTCCGCCGTCACCGGCATTCGCCAGACATCCTCGTTGATCCAGTACAGCGTATCCCTCGTTCCGTTCAGCTGCACCTCCGACCCCCGGTCTCCCCGCCCGAACTCGAACCTCCGCTCGATCCGAAACCCCTCCGGATCGATTCGATAGAGCGCCGGCGCCTCATACCCGTAAGGGCTCCCCTCCATTCCCCCGTCCGTAATCGTCCACAGCTTGCCGTACCTGTCCATCGCCAGCGACGTCGGCTGAATCCCCACCGCCAGCTCGTCCACCACCACATCCCGCTCCGCGTCGATCTTCAGAATCCGGTTTTGGTACGACCACCCGTTGACATAGACATACCTCCCCGCCTGCACCATCTGCTCCGTCGACCCCGTCTCCATCGTCATCCCCGGACACTCGATATATCCCGTAATCTCGAACCGCTTCGGATTCACGATAAAGATGCGATTGTCCCACAACTGCGTCACATACGCCTTCTCGTCTGACACGAAATGGATGTACCTCGGCGACGTGAAGCCCGTGATGCGCCCGACCTCGCGACACGTCCGCACATCGATCGCGAAAACGACATGCGAATTGTTCACCACGATCCATCCCACCCCCTTCCTGACCACCATCGACTGCGCCACATCCCCCAGCTTCATTCCGTTCGCGCGGACAAAGAGCTCGTTTTCACCTCTTCCCGTCTTCGGATCGTAATACGACAGCGAAGCATTCCCATACTGGAAATTGCCCTCGTTGAGGACGAACAGCCCCCCCTCCGGCAATGCCACCTCCTCCGTCGCCCCATAGTCCCACTTCATGCAGCCGCCCATCGCCAGCGTCATCGCCAGCGCCGCGAGCCCCAGTGCCCGGATATGTCCCCTTGTTTTTTTCATCATCGTCAGAAACCGCACCGGCCGAGGGGGGGAGAGTTCGAAAAAGAGAAACTGAATAGAGTAGGGCAGCGCTCCGCCGCAAAACCACCCCTCCGCCGCCGAAGAGGAATTTCCGACTTTCCCGGGAATCCCGCCCGGCCGTCCCTTCTCTTGTCGTCGCATGCCCGATCTCCACCCGAAAACCCCGCAGGTGCAAATCACGTTGAAAACATCCTTTCGGCAGGTCTTCTGACTCGTCCCGTCCGCCGCGCCTTCCCGGCGCGCCGACGCGCCAGTGGCCAAGAGTGCGACAGACCGTTCAGCGGACTCACAGCAGCAGGTACTGTCCCGGACTTCCACCGGGTTCCCTTTTCAGCCGCACCGTACGAACTACGACCCGGCTACCCGAAACGATCGCGACAAAAATAGAGACCTTTCCCCACAAAACCAAACCCCGCCCCCGTCCCCCGAAGAAATCTCCCCGCCGCCCCTCCCCACCTCGTTAAAAAAGCGTAACTTTGTCACTTTAAACGGAATCGCACCCAGCCCGAGAGCCCCATGTCCGAATACCACCAACCCGTCCTGCTCCACGAGAGCCTCGACCGACTCGCCCTCCGTCCCGACGGCGTGTACGTCGACGTCACCTTCGGCGGCGGCGGTCACTCGCGCGCCCTGCTGGACCGCCTCGGCCGTCGCGGCCGCCTGCTCGCCTTCGACCAAGACGCCGACGCCTTGGCCAACGCCCCCGACGACCCCCGCCTCGTCCTGATCCATAACAACTTCCGCTTCCTGCGCAGCTGCGTTCGCGCCGCCGGATTCGACCACGTAGACGGCATCCTCGCCGACCTCGGCGTCTCCTCCCACCACTTCGACACCCCCTCCCGCGGCTTCTCCTTTCGGTTCGACGGCCCCCTCGACATGCGGATGAACCAGCACGGCAGCTCCAAAACCGCCGCAGAATTGCTCAACACCTACGACCCCGCCCGGCTCGCCACCCTCTTCGGGCGGTACGGAGAGCTCGACAAGTGCTACCGCGTCGCCAACGCCATCGTGCGCTACCGCGAGACCGCCGGGCCCTTCGCCCGGATCGACGACCTGCTGCGCGCCACCGAGAGCGTCACCCCCCGCGGCAGCGAGTCCCGCTTCCGCGCCCGGCTCTTCCAGGCCCTCCGCATCGAAGTCAACGGCGAGATGCAAGCCCTCGAAATGATGCTCTCCCAATCCATCCGGCTCCTTCGTCCCGGCGGCCGGCTCAGCGTCATCACCTACCACTCCCTCGAAGACCGCCTCGCCAAGAACTTCATGCGGAGCGGCACCCCCGACGGCATCGTCCAGCGCGACTTTTACGGCCAGAGTTCCACCCCCGTCGTCCCCGTCGGCAAAGTGATCCTCCCCACCGCCGCCGAAATCGACCGCAACCCCCGCGCCCGGAGCGCCAAACTGCGCGTCGCCGAGCGCACCGGACAACAAATCCGCCCCTGAACCCGTTTTTCCCCCGGCCCCGTGCCGCCCAGCGATGAGACGCCCCTCCCGATACACCTCCCCCGAGTTTTCCGACCGGAACTACCGTCCGGCCCGCGGCACCATGCCCGACGACTGGCGCGAACCCGACAGCCCGCCCAGCCCCGAAGAGGAAGACCCGGACATCGCCGAAGAATCCCCTCTCGAAACCCCCTCCCGTGCCGGCGACGACACCCCCCCTCAGCCCCGGAAACGCAGCGGCCTCCGGATCGGCCAATTCTTCACCGGCGGCATCCTCACCCAGGAAGAGTTCACCCGCCGCCTGCCCGTGATCGTTTACGTCGTTTTTTTGATGCTCCTCTATATCGCCAACGGCTTCCACATCCAGCACAAACACAACGAACTGGATCGGATCTCCGAAGAGCTCAAACAACTCAAGACCCGCGCCGTGACCTCCTCCGCCGTTCGGATGACCCTCACCCGGCAGAGCGAAATCGAACGCCTCCTGCGCGAATACCGAATCCCGCTCGTACTCGACCACACCTCCCCCCACACCATCGACGAATAACCCCCCAGAGACCCAAGACCCCCATGGCCCGCCAATCCCCCCATACCGCCGAGCCCGAGACCCCCGTCGCCCCCCAGCGAAGCCCCATCAAAGAGGCCATCCTGCGGCGCGTCAAAGTCTTGTACGTCCTCTTCCTCTTCACCGGCCTCGCCGTCCTCGGTCGCATCGTCTGGCTCCAGATCGGCACCGACGGCGCCACCCTCCGCGACCTCTCCGACAAATACAGCTACCGCACCGAGATCGTCGAAGGCGCCCGCGGCAACATCTACTCCGACGACGGCCGCCTGCTCGCCATCTCCATCCCCTACTACGAACTCCGGATGGACATGGCCGCCGGCGGCCTCAGCGAGCAACGCTTCTTCGACAAAGTCGACTCCCTCAGCACCTGCCTCTCCGACTTCTTCGGCGACAAAACCCCCGAAGAGTACCGCAAAGAGCTCCTCGACGCCCACACCGCCCGCAAGCGGTTCCACCTGATCACCCGTCGGAAAGTCAACTTCCTCGAACTCCAGACCATCCGTCGCTTTCCCCTCTTCCGCCTCGGCGCCAACCGCGGCGGCTTCATGGCCATCGAGAGCAACCGCCGCGTCAACCCCCACGGCGAACTCGCCCGCCGCACCCTCGGCTTCGTCAACCAGTGGGGCGTAAAACTCGGCATCGAAGGCGGCTTCGACAACTACCTCAAAGGCGAACCCGGCCAGATGCTCAAACAGAAGATCTCCGGCAACTTCTGGACCCCCATCGCCAGCGACCGCAACATCGACCCCATCGACGGCTACGACGTCGTCAGCACCCTCAACATCGAGATGCAGGACATGGTTCAGAGCGCCCTCCGCGAATGGATCGTCGAAGTCGAAGCCGACTGGGGCTGCGTCGCCGTCATGGAAGTGCAGACCGGCGACATCAAAGCCCTCTCGAACGTCACCCGGCGTTCCGACGGCACCCTCGTCGAAGACTACAACTACGTCATCGGGATGAGCATGGAGCCCGGCTCCACCTTCAAGCTCGCCGGCCTGATCGCCCTGCTCGACGACGCCCACATGCCCCTCTCCACCCCCATCGAGACCGGCAACGGCGTCGAACAGATCGGGCCCGTCCGTGTCGTCGACTCCCACATCGGCGGCTTCGGAAGCCTCACCCTCCAGCAAGTCTTCGAGAAATCCTCCAACATCGGCATGGCCAAAGCCGTGAACCGCGCCTACGGCAGCCAGCCCGCCAAATTCGTCAACGCCCTGAACCGGATCGGCATCCACAAACCCCTCGACCTCCAGCTCGCCGGCGAAGCCAAACCCCTCATCAAACACCCCGCCATCCGGAACGGCTGGGACGGTACCACCCTCACCATGATGTCCTACGGCTACGCCCTGCGTCTCGCCCCGATCCATACCCTGACCCTCTTCAACGCCGTCGCCAACGACGGCGTGATGGTCAAACCCATGTTCGTGCGCGAACTCCGCCAATACGACAAGACCGTCCTGCGTTTTCCGACCGACACCCTGAACCCCGCCATCTGCTCGAAGACCGCCCTTCGGGGCGTCCAGCGCGCCATGGAAGGCGCCGTGACCAACGGCACCGGCCGCCTGCTGCTGAATCCGAAATACCGCGTCGCCGCCAAGACCGGTACCGCCCAGGTGGCTATCGGCCGCCACGGCTACGTGAGCCGCAGCGGCGGCCGCCACTACCTCGGATCCATCGCCGGCTACCTGCCCGCCGACCGTCCCAAGTATTCGATCGTCGTCGCCCTGAAGACCTACCACTCCGAGAACTCCCAGAAGACCTACTACGGCGGTTCGCTTGCCGGCCCCCTGTTCAAGACCATCGCCGACCGCGTATTTTCGATGCACTACAACGTGACCAACCGCGTCGTGACCCGTCCCCAGAGCTTCGACCCCATGTTGAACGCCCTTTCCGGTTCCGCCACCGCCCTGGACAGCCTGTTGCGCGAGCTACACGTGATGGGCGCCCCCCGTCTGCCCTACGAAGGTCGTGCCGCGATCGACAGCGGCGGCCGAGTCGTCGTTTCGCCCCCCGTTCCGATCAGCACCGACTCCGGCGTTCCCGACTTCCGGGGGTTGACCCTGATCGAAGCCCTGGAGCGTGCCGAGAGCTCCGGATTGAAGCCGAAATTCGAAGGGATGGGCACCGTGCGCTCCCAGTCTTTATCCCCCGGCACCTCATTCAGCCCCGGCACCGAGATCACCCTGACCTTGCGTCGCTAACACCGTGCGTTTTGGGGCTGAGGCCGTTCGAGGATGCGTTAGCATTTTCCGTCTCCGCCCGTTGAGCGTTTTGTTACGGTTACCTTTGCCTTATTAACCAGCGCGCAGACGAAGAACTGGGCTGTCGGCAGCTGGAGGATGCGTCAGCATCCGTCTAAAGTTTTTTCGGCTTCTTTTGTGAACAAAAGGAACAGTTCGAGGCGGGTCAAAGCTCATCCGCGCGCGACCGCTGAAGTAGAAAATCATTCAAAGCGTCTTGCGCTTTGAATAAGATTTCCGCCAGCGCGCGAACAAAGAACGGGGGTAGAGGCGGCCAGTTGAAATGCGCAAGCATTTCCCGTCCACGGGACGTGGGGCCCGCGCGGCCCGAGCGCAGTACCCTCCTGTAGCCAAAGACGCGCGCCCTGCCTAAAGAAGCGATTCAACGATTTTGGCGGTGAGCCGAAATAGAATGAATCGCGCAGGCGCGCGCACCGAGATTATGGTCGTCGGCAGTTTGAGGCTGCCTCAGCATCCGTCTAAAGTTTTTTCGGCTCCTTTTGTGAACAAAAGGAACAGTCCTCTCAAACCAAACGCGCGCCACGCCTTAGGAGGGAAATCGTCAAAATGCGCTTGCGTGTTTTGACAAGATTTCCCAAGGCGCGCGGACAAAGAATGACGCGTGAAAAAACTCGATTTCGTGCAAAAAACGTCGCCCGCCCGCTTAAGAGGGCATATTCTGCCGGTTGGCACTCGGCCAATCCGGCAAGAATTGCCGCGGGCGACGGCAAACGCGGCGGAGCGGCAGCGGAGCCGCAATGATACTGACACGGGGCGGAGAACCGGGCCGAGCTTTTGCGACCCGCTTTAACCAAGAGCAAATAGCGCGATTCCGAAGGGAATCGCCGTCCTCGGCAAGGGCGACGCATTAGCGGCGCGAGGGGGGCGCGCCGAGGACGAATGGGCTTTGCTCTTACGACTCGCAGAGTCGCGCGGGCCGGAGCCACCCCCGGCGTAGGGCCGCCACTTCGCGATGCTCGTTGCGCCCACGCTGGCTCCGGCCCGCCAAAGTCAAACAAAAGTAGGGTAGAGGCTGCCCTTATTTTTAGGGTAACTCCAGCCCCTTGCCCACCACGGGCCCGCGGCGTTTCTTCCGCGCGGCACCGCAACTGAAAACCGTAGGCGCGAGGATCCGCGCTGCTGGTGTAGAGCCCCGTCACATAGACATTCAAGTACATTCCATTGTTCCCGTTTGCCGACGATGAGTAGCTGTACCCGTGGTTGCCGACGCCCCACAATACGCCCGTACTGCTGCCGCGGTTGCCCGGTGCGGGGTACCAGGCGAGCGGGGTTCCCGCGCCCGAGGTGCTTACCTTGTAGAGACGACCGTTGGTGGCTTTGTAGTCTCCTTTGCCGTAGGATTCACCGGCTACGCCGTCGGAGTAATAGGGGAAGGTACCGTTCAAGGGCACATCGGCGTCCCGCGTAAAGTCAGACCAAGAAAGGGTAGAGGCTGCCCTTATTTTTAGGGTAGACCCGGCCCTTTGCCCCCGCGGGCCCGCGGCGTTTATTCCGAGAGGCAACGCAACTGAAGACCGTAGGCGCGGCCGTTCGCGTCGCTGGGATAGAGGCGTGTCACGAGGAAAGTCAAGTACATGCCATTGGTACCGCTGACCGACGACGAATAGCTGAACCCGTCGCTGCCGACGCTGCTCAGCCTGCCACTGGCTCTCTCGCGGAAGCCCGGGGCGGCGCTCAGCGCCCCGAGCCAGATAAACCGATCCAGATAAAACGAATCAGATAAACCGAGCCGGATAAAATGAAAAGCCAGATAAACCGAGCCGGATAAAACGAAAAAACGGGCCGCCCGTCTCCGGTGCCCGTTTTGATTTTGTTTTCCGTCAACGTCTCTCCCCCGCTTTCGGTTTCCGTCCCTTCGGCCTGCGTATCACCTGAATCCCCTCCCGCTCCAAGTGCCGATAAAACGTCCGCTCGTTGAGCTCCACCGTTTTGCAAATCTCGCTCACCGACATCTGATTATTCGTGTTGTACATCCGGATCGCGAAATCCAGCTTGTGCATGATCTCCCGATGCGGCCCCTTCGGCCTCCCCGCCGCCCTGGCATCCTCCATCCCCTCCTCCGGTCTTTTCGTCCCCCTCGTTCCCCCCGGTCTCGTTCCCAGCTCCATCCCCCTTTTCGAGCGCATCTCCCCCGCGACCCCTCTGTTGAAATCGAGCCACGGTTCGTCCAGCGCCCTGATCGCCGCCCCCTTCCGTTCCAGCCTTTCGATCAGTAGCGCCATCTCCTCCTTGCACCGACAGACATCCGCCGCCCTCGAGACCACCAGCGTATCCCCCCTTCTGAGCAGTCTGAGCAGCCGGTTCAGCTCCTCCGCCCCCGTCGTTTCGAAGAAAATATTTCCGCTCGTGACCCCCGCCTCGATCAGCGCCTCTATTTTCTCCTGTGCCTCCGCATCCCCCGGTTCGAATCTGAAATAACCCCGTATCATACGCTCGCCAAAATTAAACCCTAATCCGTGTTCCCCCGTGTGTTCGGAAAACCGTTCGGTTATTCGAACCCCTCGAATCAACCCGCCTTTCGCCCGGAAACGGTCGCAAGTTAAGCGACATATGTGTCAGTGTTATAATATTTTCTGTCGCAATTATACGTATATCCGCATTTATCGCTACATTTGTAACAATTGATTTCGAATAACCGAACGTTTTTTCGTATACCCCCGTCTCCGGTTAGCCGTTAGAATAGGCCCATCCGTTGCCTCGCCCACGGAATCACCAACGCCGCCGGCTCCCCCGCCTCCAGCAGCTCCCGCATTTTCAGCATGTACGGCTCCGAGTGCCGATAAAACGCCCTGAGCCCCCCGCACAGCGCATTGACCCTCTCCTCCGGATTTCGTTCCGACGGCACGAACCTGTGCTTCGGACACTCCCCCCGACACAAGTGCAGATACCCGCACCTCAGACACTCCGTCGGCAGCGCATTCCGTTTCTCCAGCCCGAACCGGAACTGCTCCCCCGATCCCGCCATCGTTCGTAGCTCCCCCGTCGCGATATTTCCGCGCCTGTACTCCGGATAGACAAAGTGGTCGCACGCATAGACATCCCCATTATGCTCCACCGCCAGCGCATCCCCGCACGTTTCGCAGAACGCGCACAGCCCCGGCCTGACCCCGCACCATCCCGCCAGCGTCACGTCGAACATCTGGACGAAATAGCTCCCCACATCCCCCGTCACCCACTCGTCGAACACATCGTTCAGAAACCTTCCGTAGGCCTCCGCCCCCACCGACCACTCCGCCCTGTGCGCCTCCGGATCCCCCGGTTCCACAATCACCTCCCTCGGCCACCCCTCGATCCGTTTCACATGCTCCACCACCGGCAGGAACTGCATGAACCGGCTCCCGATCCCCTTCAGGAAGCGGTAAATCTCCCTTCCCCTTCCCTCGCTCGCCGCCCCTACTGCCGAGAGCGTATTGAACTCCGCCCCCTGCTCCTTCAGCCGCTCAATCCCCCCCATCACCCGGTCGAACGTCGATTCCCCCGCCCGATCCCTCCGGTTCGCATCATGCACCTCCCTCGGCCCGTCGATCGAGACCCCCACCAGAAACTCCTCCTCCGCAAAGAACCTCGCCCATTCGTCCGTGAGCAACGTCCCGTTCGTTTGTATCGAATTTTCGATCCGTTTCTCCCCCCTGTACATTTTTTGGAACTCCACCGCCTTTCGGTAGAACTCCCTTCCCGCCAGCAGCGGTTCCCCACCATGCCAACAGAACGACACCACCGGCACCTGATTCGCCTCGATATACTGTTTGACGAACCTTTCGAGCAGCTCGTCGCTCATCACCTCCGCCGCATGTGCCTTCGGCGCCAGCCTCGCCTTGTCCAGGTAGTAACAGTACGTACAATCCAGGTTACACGTCGCCCCGACCGGTTTGACCATGGCCCCGACCGCCCTGGGCCCTTTTCGTTTGATCGCATCCGCGAAAGTGAGCGTAGCTTTTTTTCTCATATCTTTGCAAAGATAGGCGTTTCGTCCTTACCTCGAGCAGCGTGTCCCTCGTCGCGTGAAGAGGATTGGGCCGGCGCCTTGCGTATGCGGTTAGACCCGGCCAAAGCATCCCGTAGGGATGCGCTCTGAAGTTTTTTCGGTTCCTTTTGTTCACAACCGACGCTGCCAGCGAGTGCAATGCAAACGCAGTTTGCAAATTGCCGAGCGGCGAGGAGGAACCGAGTAGCGTTCCGAAAGCAGAGACCGTTTACGGGCTATGCTGAGGTAGCATGAGGAAGCCGAAGGCAACGCGAAGCCAAAAGGAACAGTACCCTCAAATCATCGCGCGCCCCGCCTTAGGAGGGAAATCGTCAAAATGCGCTTGCGCGTTTTGACAAGATTTCCCAAGGCGCGCGAACGAAGCTCGACCGCGCGCGATCGCTGAAGAAGGAAATCATTCAAACGCGTGATTCGCGTTTGAATAAGATTTCCGCCAGCGCGCGGCCAGAGAACAGGGGTAGAGGCGGCCTTGGGGTAGAGGCTGCCAATTTGCCCACCGCGGGCACGCGGGGCCTGCCCGGCCTGAGGGCAGTACCCTCAAACCAATCGCGCGCCACGCCTAAAGAAGCGATTCAGCGATTTCGGCGGTAAGCCGAATATAGATGAATCGCGCAGGCGCGCGAACAAAGAATGGGACGAGGAACTGGGCCGAGGCTGCCAGTTGAAATGCGCCAGCATTTCCCGTCCACGGGACGTGGGGCCCGCGCGGCCCGAGCGCAGTACCCTCCTGTAGGACAGGCGCGCGAACAAAGGTGAGAAAAGACGGTTCAAAGCCCATCCGCGCGCCACGCCTTAGGAGGGAAATCGTCAAAATGCACTTGTGCGTTTTGACTGGATTTCCCCAGGCGCGCGGACTAAGAACGGGAGTAGAGGCAGCCAATAAAAACACCCCAAGGGCGCGCCGCCGAAGCCCGACTTAAGTAGCCAATAGACAGGCCCACGAAGCCCCCTTGGTCTGACTTTACGCGGGACGCCGATGTGCCTTTGAACGGGACTTTCCCGTACTACTCGGATGGGGTTGTCGGAGAATCTTACGGTGCAGGGAACTACAAAGCCACCAACGGTCGTCTCTACAAGGTAACGGACGACGGCACCGAGGGAACCCCGCTCGCCTGGTACCCCGCACCGGGCTACCGCTACGCGACCTCGGGCGCGTTGTGGGCCGTCGGCAACGACGGTTGTAGCTGGGCTTCCACGTCCTACGATTCGGGCGGCCACTACCGTGGCATGCACTTGGGTTTCAACGTGACGTGGCTCAATCCTAGCCGCGTGTACTACCGTGGCTACGGTTTTCAGTTGCGTTGCCTCTCGGACGCACAGCGTCTTCTTGCCCGAAAACAGGCTCTATCCAAAATACAAGGCCGCCTCCACCCGAAAGCTAACCCCGGCAATCGCCCGCCGCCCCTACCCAGCGCAACGCCCCTCTTTCAGATGCTACATTTGTGATGAAAAAACGCAGAAAATACAGGAAAAACAGCTCGATTCCGCGTCGGTATTGGCTTTGGAGCCTCTTTTGGCTATTTCTAGCGATCCTCGCCATCGCCTGTTCACACCGGCTGACCCCTCGCCGAGCCCCCTCTTTGTCTGCCCCCTCAGCTTCTCATCGTCCCGCTCCGTCGCCCTCAATATCCTCCGGAGCGTCGGACGCAGCTCCTTCCTCGCCCTCCTTCGTTCCTTCCGCCCACCTCGAACTGCCCGCCCTGGACGCCGCCGACACCCTTATTTACAACACCTCCGGCCGCTACACCTTTTCCTATCGTCCTTCCGGGAAGATCGCGCGTTGGGTCGCCTATAAACTGACCCGCAGCGACCTCTCCGGCGCCGTCGACCGTAGCGACACCTTTGCCCCCGACCCCCGGCTGCGCACCTACGGCTGGCCCTCCGCGACCCATGCCGACTACCGCGGCAGCGGTTACGACCGCGGGCACCTGTTGCCCTCCGCCGATCGCACCGATTCCGAAGCCTCGAATCGTTCCACCTTTCTCTACTCCAACATGGCCCCCCAGCAGCCTCGACTGAACCGCGGCCCCTGGAAACGCCTCGAAGAGCAGCTCCGCGCCCAGACCTCCGCTTACGACACCCTTTATATCGTCGTTGGCACCGTGCTGCCGGCTCATCCAGAGACCATCGGTCGAGGCGTCGCCGTTCCCGAGCTCTTTTTCAAAGCCATCGCCCTCCGTCGCGCCGACGTTTTCGAGATGGCCGCGTACGTGATGCCGAACGACACCGCCTTGCTGACCGGTCGTGATTATACCGAGTTCTCCGTTTCCGTCGATAGCGTGGAACGTTTGTCCGGACTCGATCTTTTTCCCTCTCTTCCCCAGCCGTAACGCGTGTACGTTGATTATTGCTCCGCCGCTGCTGCTGTCGTGCGTTTTGGGTTAGAGATGACCAGTAAACTGCCCCGAGCTTCCTCCACGGAACGAACTCCGGCACCTTGTATTTTTTCGGCGCGTATGGGTACAGTTATTCGTCTGCGGCCATCGAGAGCAATTGTTTGCATTTGTATTTCCGTATGGACGGGCTTTTTCCCGTCCACGTGAATGGTCGCGGTTACGGTTTTCCGTTGCGTTGCCTCTCGGAATAAACGGGGGAGAAGTACTCGCGGTGGGCAAGGGGCTGGAACTACCCCAAGCGGTAACCTCGACCCCCACTTGAAGTCGAGGCAGGTCGATTGCTTGGGGTAGACACGGCCAGCTTTCGCGTGCCGAGCGGCCCCGCCCCGGGCTACCTCCCTCGGGATACAGGTGCCGCGAGCTACCTCGGCCACGGCGGGTACAGCTGGTCTTCCTCTGTCAACGGTGCCAACAGCATGCACCTGAACTTTTACACGCAGTACCTCCTTTCCAACCATGCGAGCCATCGTGCCTACGGTTTTCAGTTGCGTTGCCTCTCGGAACAAACGGGGGAAGTGCCGTGTCTTTTTAATGGTAACTTCGTTTGGGAACTGCCTCCTGCGGTTCGCAGAACCGCGCGGGCCGGACGCCTCCCCACGGGAGGCCCGCAACACGCCGCTCACGCGCCGAGAGTTGCGTTCCGCCCGGGCGTCCGACCTGCACTATTTTACCCGCTACAAGTTCCGCCTATTCATCCTCGGCGCGCCTTGTGGATGCTGTTCGCCGCCAGCGGAGGCGCAACGAGCTCCGTCGAGTTACAGTCCGCCGCTTAGGGTGGCGGCGAACTGCGCGGCTCTACGAGCCGCAAGAGCAACGCCATTCACCGCCTAAGGCTGCCGGGTTCGTCCTCGGCGCGCCCCCCACGCGCCGCTAAAGCGACGCCCTCGCCGAGGCCGGCGACCTAAAGGTCGCACAAACACCACCCAATTCATCACCAATCTGCCGAGTTTGTTTTCGACCGCAGCCAGCGGAGAACGAATATTAAGGCTGAGGCGGCCAGTAAAAGACGCTGTGCGTCCCCTTCGCATCCGGGGGCTGCGGGCCGACCGTTACCACGGGGACTTAGCTCCTCGCTCTCGGCCCTAAAGTAAAGACCAAAGCTCGGCCCAACTCACCGCCCAAATCTCAGCCCCATGCTCGGCCCAGCGCGGCGCGAAAACCGCAGTCGGTTTTCGCGCCCGAAGAACAGGCACAGCCCAAAGCTCGCCCCAGTTCTCCGTCCCGTGTCCGCCTCACTGCGGCTCCGCTGTCGCTCCGCCGCCTTTTCGCGCGCCTGCGCGCTTCATCTATATTCGGCTCGCGCCGAAATAGTTGAATCGCTCCTTTAGGCGGGGCGCGCGTCTGTCCTACAAGAGGGTACTGCCCTTACGCCGGGCGGGCGGTGCCTCCCGGCACTCGGAATGGGCAGCCTCGGCCCCAAGAGCGACGTCCCCGTTATTCCGAGAGGCAACGCAACTGAAAACCGTAGGCGCGGCTGTCCGCGCCGCTGGGATAGAGCCACGTCACGTTGAAACTCAAGTGCATGCCATTGGTGCCGCTGACCGCGGTAGCCCGGGGCAGCCTCCAAAAATGGAGCGCCACAAACAAAGGCCTCCCCAAAAATAGCCCTCCACAAAAACGAAAAAGAAAGGAGGCCCCTGAGAGCCTCCCGATCAAATAGCCTCCCCCTCGAAGACACCCCCTCACACCAGCGCCAGCTTCAAGACCTCCTCCAGCGTCGTGACATAGTGGAACGCCAGCCCCTTGACATACTCCGGCTTGATCTCCTCGATATCCTTCCGGTTCTCCGCGCTGAGGATGATATCCGTAATCCCCGCCCGCTTCGCCGCCAGAATCTTCTCCTTCACCCCCCCCACCGGCAACACCTTTCCCCTGAGCGTCGTTTCTCCCGTCATCGCATACCGCGCCTGCACCTTCCGCCCCGAGAAGACCGACGCCAGCGCCGTCACCATCGTGATCCCCGCCGACGGCCCATCCTTCGGAATCGCCCCCTCCGGCACATGGATGTGAATATCGTTCTCCTCGAACAACTCCTGCCGTATCCCCAACTGCTCCGCATGCGCCTTCACCCATCCCAGCGCGATCGACGCCGACTCCTTCATCACATCCCCCAGATTCCCCGTGATAATGAGATTTCCCTTTCCCCGGTTCAGCGACGACTCGATGTAGAGGATATCCCCCCCCACCTCCGTCCAGGCCAGCCCCGTCACCACTCCCACATGCTGATTTCCCTCGTACATCTCGTTCAGGAACCTCGGCACCCCCAGCATCTTCTCCACCCCCTCCGGCGAGACCGTCGCCTCGAACGGCTCCTCCATCCCGATCTCCTTCGCCCTGTAGCGGACAATCTTGGCAATCAGCTTGTCCAGCGTCCTCACCCCCGACTCCCGCGTATACTCCGATACAATCTTCTCGATCGCCCGCTTGCCCAGCTTGAGCTGCTCCGCCGTCACCCCGTGCGCCTCCAGCTGCTTCGGCAGCAGATGCCGCTTCACGATCTCCACCTTCTCCTCCAGCAGATACCCCGACACATTGATCATCTCCATCCGGTCGCGCAACGCCGACGAGATATTCCCGATATTGTTCGCCGTCGCGATGAACAACACCTTCGAGAGATCGTACTCCGTATCCAGGTAATTGTCGTGGAACGTACTGTTCTGCTCCGGATCCAGCACCTCCAGCAGCGCCGACGCCGGATCCCCGTGATTCGACTGTCCCACCTTATCGATCTCGTCCAGAATAATCACCGGATTCGACGACCCCGCCCGCCGGATCGTCTGCAAAATCCGCCCCGGCATCGCCCCGATATACGTCCGTCGGTGTCCCCTGATCTCCGCCTCATCGTGCATCCCCCCCAGCGAAATCCGCCCGAACTTTCGTTTGAGCGACGCCGCCACCGACTTCCCCAGCGACGTTTTCCCCACCCCCGGAGGCCCGTACAGACACAGAATCGGCGACTTCAAATCCCCCTTCAGCTTCAGCACCGCCAAGTGCTCCAAGATCCGATCCTTCACATCGTCCAGCCCGAAATGATCCGCATCCAACAAGCGTTTCGCCCGCTTCAGGTCGAGGTTGTCCTTCGTCACCTCCTCCCACGGCAGCTCCAGCATCAGTTGCAAGTAATTCATCTGCACCGAATACTCCGCCACCGCCGGATTCATCCGCTCCAGCTTATCCAGCTCCTTGAAGAACACCTCCTTGACCCCCTCGCTCCATTTTTTCGTCTGCGCCTTTTCGCGCAACTCCTCCACCTCCCTTTCCGCCGGATTCCCCCCCAGTTCGTCCTGAATCGTCCGAATCTGCTGTTGCAGGAAATACTCCCTCTGCTGCTGATCGATATCCTCCTTCACCTTGCTTTGGATCTCGTTTTTGAGCTCGATCAGCTGCTGCTCCCTCACCAGAATCTCCAGCAGCTTCCTCGCCCTCGCCACCAGCCCCGGCGCCTCCAGCAGCGCCTGCCGATCCGAATCCGGCAACTCGATATTCGAGCTGATGAAATTGATCAACCCCCTCCTGCTATCGATATTTTTGATCGCGAACGTCGCCTCCTGCGGGATATTCGACGACATCCCGATAATCCTGAGCGCCACCTCCTTGACCGACTCGATCAGCGCATCCAGCTCGATATTCGCCTTCTCCGGCGTGACATCCTTCAGCGGCCTGACACTCGCCCTGAAGAACGGCTCCGAGCTGACGAACTCCTTGATTTCGAACTTTTCCACCCCGTGCAGAATCACCGTCAGGTTTCCGTTCGGCATCTCCAGCACCTTCAGTATCCGTGCCGCCGTCCCCACCGCATAGAGATCCTCCGGCCCCGGATTCTCCACCTCCGCCTCCTTCTGCAACAACGCCCCCAGCATCCCCCCATTCTCCTCCACCTCCTTGACCAGCTTCATCGACTTTTCGCGCCCCACCGTAATCGGCGTGATCGCCCCCGGGAAAAGCACCGAACTGCGCAGCGTCAGAATCGGCAACAACTCCGGCAGCGTCCCCCCCTGCGGTTCGTCATCCTCCGCCGCCACGATCGGAATCACCTGGCTCTTTCCGTCCAACACATCCGAGATACCCGACAACCGGTCGATCCACGTATTTTGTTTCTTGCTCATAATCAAACCTTTCTGTACTATTTGGCCCACTGCCGCGCAGCGAGGCATTCTGCAAAAATATTAAAAAAACGCCGAACCCCTCCGCTTTATTTTTTGCCACCCCCTCCCCGAAGCGTTCGGTTAATCGGAAACAGTTTTGTAATTTTGTCCCTCTGCGTGCTTTGCAAAAAGCATGCAAAACGAAGGGAACCCTAAAAAACCGGACAAAATGACAGAGATACCTGCCAAATACGACCCCGCCCAGAAAGAAGACAAATGGTACGCCTACTGGATGGCGAACGGCTTCTTCCACTCCGAACCCGACGCCCGCCAGCCCTATACCATCGTGATCCCGCCGCCCAACGTGACCGGCGTGCTGCACATGGGCCACATGCTGAACAACACCATCCAGGACGTCCTCGTGCGCCGCGCCCGGATGCAGGGCTTCAACGCCTGCTGGGTTCCCGGCACCGACCACGCCTCCATCGCCACCGAAGCCAAAGTCGTCCAGAAACTCGCCAACGAAGGGATCAAGAAGAGCGACCTCACCCGCGAAGAGTTCCTTCGCCACGCCTGGGAATGGAAAGAGAAACACGGCGGCATCATCCTCGAACAGCTCAAGAAACTCGGCGCCTCCTGCGACTGGGCCCGCACCAAATTCACCATGGACGAGCGCTTGTCGCAGGCCGTCATCCACGTCTTCGTCGACCTCTATAATAAAGGGAAGATCTACCGCGGCGTCCGGATGGTCAACTGGGACCCGGCGGCGCTGACCGCCATCTCCGACGAAGAAGTCATCTATAAGGAAGAGCACGGGAAATTATACTACCTGCGCTATATGGTCGAAAATCCGGACACGGATCCCTCCGCGCCCAAATACGCCGTGGTGGCCACCACGCGTCCCGAGACCATTATGGGCGACACCGCCATGTGCATCAACCCCAACGACCCGAAAAACGCCTGGCTCAAGGGGCGGCGAGTGATCGTGCCCCTCGTCGGGCGGTCGATTCCCGTGATCGAAGACGAGTACGTCGACATCGAATTCGGGACAGGGTGCTTGAAAGTGACCCCCGCGCATGACGTGAACGACTACATGCTCGGCGAAAAGCACGGCCTGCCCAGCATCGACATCTTCAACGACAACGGCACCCTCAGCGAAGCCGCCGGGCTTTATGTCGGGATGGATCGCTTCGCCGTGCGTCAGCAGATCGAAACCGATTTACAAGAGGCCGGTCTGCTCGAAAAAGTCGAAGCCTACACCAACAAAGTCGGCACCTCCGAGCGGAGCGGCGCCGTCATCGAGCCGAAACTCTCCATGCAGTGGTTCCTTCGGATGGACCAACTCGCCCAGCCCGCCCTGCGCGCCGTGATGGACGACGTCATCCGGCTCGTTCCCGCGAAGTTCAAGAACACCTACCGCCACTGGATGGAAAACGTCAAAGACTGGTGCGTCAGCCGGCAGTTGTGGTGGGGGCAGCAGATACCTGCGTATTATATTCCGCAACAGTTCGGCGGCGGCTTTGTCGTCGCCGAGACCGCCGCAGAGGCGGTGGCTTTGGCCCGTGCCAAGAGCGGGAACGACACCTTGACCGAAGCCGACCTGACCCGCGATCCCGACGTGCTGGATACCTGGTTCAGCTCGTGGCTGTGGCCGCAATCGGTCTTCGACGGGATTTTGAACCCCGGGAACCCCGAGATCAGCTATTACTACCCGACCAACGACCTGGTTACAGCGCCCGAAATCTTGTTCTTCTGGGTCGCCCGGATGATCATCGCCGGCTACGAATATCAAGGCGAACGCCCCTTCAGCAACGTCTACCTGACCGGCATCGTGCGCGACAAACTGCGTCGGAAGATGAGCAAATCGCTCGGCAACTCGCCCGACCCGCTGGATTTGATCGCCAAGTACGGCGCCGACAGCGTGCGCGTGGCCATGATGCTCTGCTCCTCAGCCGGGAACGACATTATTTGGGACGAATCCCTGATCGAACAAGGCCGGAACTTCGGGAACAAAATCTGGAACTCCTTCCGTCTTATTAAGATGTGGGACACCCCCGAGGGCGCCTCTTTGCCCCAGCCCGAATCCGCCCGCGTCGCCGTCGAATGGTTCGGCGCGAAACTCGCCGCCACCGTGGCCGAGATCGACGAACATTTTGCCGCGTTCCGCATTTCGGACGCCCTGATGAGCCTGTATCGACTCTTCTGGGACGACTTCTCCGGGTGGTACCTCGAGATGGTGAAACCCGCCTACGGGACACCGATGGACGCCGTCACCTATCGCGCCACCATCGGCTACTTCGAGCAGCTCCTCCAGCAGCTCCACCCCTACATGCCGTTCATTACCGAAGAGATCTGGCACTACATCGCCGAACGGGGGCCTCAGGGATCCATTATGGTGAGCCGCTACGCCCCGTTGTCTGTTACCCCCTCCGGCGCCCGTCTCGTCGACCGCTTCGAACTCGTGAAAGAGATCGTCGGCGGGATTCGTAACGTGCGGAAGAGCAAGAACATCGCCCAAAAGGAACCGTTGTCGATGCTGTATGTTTCCGACGAGAACTACCCCTCGGAATTCGAATCCATTCTTGTGAAGATGGGCAACCTTTCCTCCGTCAACGCTTTGGCCCCCGGCGCAGAGAAACCGACCGGCTCCTCGACCTTTATCGTGAAGACCACCGAATACCTCTTGCCCTTAGGCGATTTGGTACAAGTCGACACCACCGCCGAGCGCGCTCGGATCGAGAAAGAGTTGGAGTATGCGCGCGGTTTTTTGTCCAGCGTCGAGAAGAAGTTGTCGAACGAACGTTTCGTTCAGAACGCCCCCGCCTCGGTGATCGCCAACGAGCGCGCCAAGCAGTCCGACGCCGAATCGAAGATCCGCACCCTGGAAGCGCAATTATCCGCCCTCTCTTGATCCCAGGGTTTGGGAGAGAAGAGAGAGCCGCGCGTATTACGCAGCCAAACAAGCTACGGCGACCTTTTTAGGTCGCCGTAGCTTTGTATTAGGCCATTTTCCGCCCTTCGGTCGCCGCACCCCCGGCGCGCCCGCTGAAAATCCAGCTCAATCGGGCCGACCCGGCCATAGCATCCCGTAGGGATGCGCTCTAAAGTTTTTCTGGTTCTCTTTGTTCACAAAGAGAACAGTTCTGTCCAGCACAGAGCTCGACGCGCGCCACGCCTAAAGGAGCGATTCAACTATTTCGGCGGTAGCCGAATATAGATGAATCGCGTAGGCGCGCGAACAAGACTACTCAACGCGCTTCGCCTAAAGAGGGAAATCTTCAAAATGTGCAGGCACGTTTTGACAAGATTTCCCCCGGCGCGCGAACAGAGAATGCGAAACAGAGAATAGGGTAGAGGCCGCGCGCGGACAAAGAATGGAACAACGATTTGGGCGAAAACGGTGCGGGTCGGAGCCAGCGTGGGCAAAACGAGCATCGCGACGTTGCAGGCCTACGCCTGGGGTGGCTCCGGCCCGGGCGGCTCTGCGAGCCGCAGGAGCCATTTCCAAAATAATTAAAATGCAGCACTCCCCCGTTTATTCCGAGAGGCACCGCAACGGAAAACCGTAGGCGCGACCATCCGAGTTGCCCGGATTGAGGATTTGCGTGTGGAAGTACAAGAACAAGCCGTAAATGCCGTTTGTGGAAGACGACCAGCCACCCCCGCTCAGACAGACATTGTACAGCACCCCATAGATATGGCCGCGGAAGCCCGGGGCGGCGCCCCGGCCCCCTCTACTCGATATTCGCCAGATGTCGTTCCACCTTTTGGACATACAACTCGCTCAGCGTGATGAGAATCCCCGTCTCCTCCACATTCCCGAAATCCGGATTGAGCGCCGTGTCGAACACCTTCATCGTCGGCGATAGACTCATGTACGCATTGATCAGCGGCGGAATCGTCTCATTGACCTCCCTGATCTTCCTCGACAGAATCTTGTAATCCTCCGCATACCCCCCCCCCGCGAACACCCCCTCCATCTTCTCCGGATCCATATCCAACTCCACCGGGAACCTCGACCGGATCAGATTTTCCCGATCCGGGAAATACTTTTTGAGGAAAAACAGCAACATATTCCTCGCCTCCCTGTTGTAATCCCCATACATCGTCACCTTCCCGAAACAATACTTCACATCCGGATTCCTCACCACAATCGCCCCCAACCCATCCCACAGATTGTCCAGCGCAAAGAGACTCTTCGGATTGTTCCTCGACTGATACGCCGGCTGCACGAACGACCTCCCCAACTCCAGCGTATACGGCAGATACTTCTCCCTGAACCTCTCGCTGAACTCGAAATAGTGCTCCGTCGACAGAAACTTCGGATACCTCGACCTCGGAATGATATACCGATATCCCCCCATAATCTCCCTCGCCGCCGGGTCCCACGCAATCAACTGCGTATACCCCCCCTGCACCGTATCCAACTCATCGATATCCAGCCCCCTTCCCGTTCCCCCGCCCCCCTCTCGGAACGACAACTCCCGCAACCGCCCGATCTCCCTCATCACATTCGGACACTCCTCCGCCCTCAGCGTGTAGAGTACATTCCCCCCCTTGTTCGTTTTTCTCCATACCCTTTCCGGCGTCAGCTCCGCCTCCAGCAACTCCCGCGCCACAGGGGCGATAATCGGCTCCATCGTCATGATCTCAGAGATTTACAACATAAGTTTTCAGTGCCGCAAAAGTAACGATAAATCACATATCGCGAAAGAAATCGCCCCCACCCCCCGTAACTTTCCGCGAAAACCCGCCCCCGCACCTCATCCCGAAAAATAAGCGTACCTTTGTACCGATGTACCAGCCCACCATAAGCACCGACCAACTCGACACCTGCCCCCTCTGCCACTTTTCCGGCCGGATCCTCGTCGTAGACAGCCCCGAGACCCTCCTCGAAGCCGAACGGATACTCTCCGGCGCCACCCTCCTCGGCTACGACACCGAGACCCGCCCCTCCTTTGAGAAAGGCATCCGCCACCCCCTCTCCCTCATCCAGATCGCCACCGCCGACACCGCCCTCCTGTTCCGCGTCCGTCTCCAGCCCCTCTCCGACCCCCTCTGCCGTCTCCTCTCCTCCCCCGACGTCCTGAAAATCGGCGCCGCCCTCCGCGACGACCTCCGCAGCATGCGCCGCGTCGCCGACCTCCTCCCCGCCGGCTTTCTCGACCTCCAGACCCTCGTCCCCCACTGGGGCATCCAGGAACTCAGCGTCAAGAAGATGGCCGCCATCGTCCTGGGCCGCAAAATCTCCAAAGCCCAACGCCTCACCAACTGGGACGCCGACCCCCTCACCCCCGCCCAGCAAGACTACGCCGCCCTCGACGCCTGGGTCTGCCGCGAAATCTACCTCCGCCTGCGCTCCGACGACCCCCGCCTGATGGAACGCCTTCAGGAACAGCACCTCCGTCAGCAGCCCATCTGTCCCGAACCCTCCGCCGCCGCAGCCGTAGGGCGTAAACCCGCCCGCCGCCTCCGCCGCCGCAGCCGTAGGGCGTAAACCCGCCCGCCGCCCCCGCCGCCGCCCCCGTTCCCACTCCACCCACAACACATCCGACAACAACCATGACACACCCCCTTCCCCGTCTGACCCTTCGACCCGGTAAAGAACAATCCCTCCAGCGACGCCACCCCTGGGTCTTCTCCGGCGCCATCTCCCGCGCCGACCGCCAGCCCCAGGAGGGCGACCTCGTCGACCTCTACACCTCCACCGGCGACTTCATCGCCCGCGGCCACTGCGGCATCGGCTCCATCGCCGTCCGCATCCTCACCTTCGACCCCGCCGAATCCATCGGCCCCGACTTCTGGCACCGCCGGCTCCAGGCCGCCTACCGCCTGCGCCAGACCCTCCGCCTGACCGACACCCCCGCCACCACCTGCTACCGCCTCGTCCACGGCGAAGGCGACAACCTTCCCGGCCTCGTCATCGACATCTACGGCACCACCGCCGTCATCCAGGCCCACTCCGTCGGCATGTACCTCGTCCGCCACCAGCTCGCCCACGCCCTCCGCGCCGTTTACGGCCCCGAGCGGCTGCACGCCGTCTACGACAAAAGCTCCGGCACCCTACCCCCCAAGAGCGGCCTCGACCCCGTCGACAGCTACCTCTGGCGCACCGACGACCCCACCCCTCATCCCCTCGACCCCCGCCTCGTGCTCGAGAACAGCCACCCCTTCCGCGCCGACTGGGAAGGCGGCCAGAAGACCGGCTTCTTCCTCGACCAGCGCGACAACCGCGCCCTCGTCGGCCACTACGCCCGCGGCCGCCGCGTCCTGAACACCTTCTGCTACACCGGCGGCTTCTCCGTCTACGCCCTTCGCGGCGGCGCCCTCTCCGTCGACTCCGTCGACAGCTCCGAGAAAGCCATCCGCCTCTGCACCGAGAACATCGCCCTGAGCACCCCCACCGTTCCCCACCGCGAACTCGTCGCCGACGCCCTCGCCTACGTCCGCCAGATGCCCCCCGACGCCTACGACCTCGTGATCCTCGACCCTCCCGCCTTCGCCAAACACCAAAAAGCCCTCCCCAACGCCCTCCAGGGCTACAAACGGCTCAACGCCGCCGCCCTAGAGAAGATGCCCACCGGCAGCCTCCTCTTCACCTTCAGCTGCTCCCAAGCCGTCTCGCGCGAACAGTTTCGTTTAGCCGTCTTCAGCGCCGCCGCCCAAGCCCGCCGCCGCGTCCGCATCCTCCACCAGCTGACCCAGCCCGCCGACCACCCCGTCAACATCTACCACCCCGAAGGCGAATACCTGAAAGGCCTCGTCCTCTACGTCGAGTGACCCTTTTTTGTTCGGAACACCCCCTGTGTGTTTCAACCGGTTTTTATACATTTTATTGTAACTTTTTAAATCGAAACCCTCTTGCAGATACTTTTAGAGGCGATTTCACTTTTTGAGTTTCAATCGAATTTAAATATAATGTAGTAACTTTTAAATATTGTGTTGTAAAAATGCAACATAATGCAGCAACGGAATCGCCCCGACCCATTTCGTTCCGACTTGTGTAACGGACTGATAGATAGAGTAATAGATTGCCGATTTTCCCGGCATCCGAAGCCCTCCCTCCTCCCCCGCGACCGGCAGAGCCCGAGAACCCTCCCTCCGCTTTTTTCCCGGCCTTTTTTCGGCCCCCTAAAATTTTGATTTCCAACCCCTAAAAACCCCCACCGCGAGATACTAAACGCCCCCCGCGCCACGTTTTACCATGAAAGCCCCGAGCAAGATGAAACGCCGTTATTTGATCCTTCTGATCCTCATCGGGTTACAGCAGCTGTCCCAGCCCGTTTCGGCCCTCCAGCAGATCCGCGCCCGTCCCGTGCTCAAAGGCGACAAAGAGTACAACGCCATCCTGCTGCACGTGGCCCAGTACTTCGTTCTGACCATCCCCGACGGCCGCACCGTCGGCGACATCGACGCCGCCGTTCGTTGCACCTTCGTGATCGCCCCCGACGGCGCCCTTCGCCAGCTGGAGATCGAGAACGAGACCGACGGCTGGACCGGTTTTTTTGAAGGGAAAAGCCGCACCGAGATGTGGCTTCGCGACGCCGTTTTAGAAGGGATGCGTCGCATCCCCGCTTTCGATATGAGTCGGATCCGCGCCTCGAAATCGGCCAAGAAACGCACCGTCGTTTTCTCCTTCGGCCGTCCCGGCACCTCTACCGACATTCCCTCGATGGGTTTCCACCAAGAGTCCGTCGACGCCAATACCCGGCAATCCATTTCCGAGCAACAGCAAGCCATTCGCGACGGCAAAGCCGTGAGCGAACAGCCGCGTTACGGGATGACCCGCTCCGAAGCCGAGCGTCGTTATCGGAACCAGACCCCCGCGTGGGCCGGTTTTACCGACGAGAACATTCGTTCGACCATGCGTCCGAAGTACGAACCCGACCGTCAGTCCTTGCCGGTACTTCGTCCTCCTCATCCTCGTCCGCCTCGTCGCGACAGCCTTCCCCCGTTGGAAGTCGCCGTGACCCTGCAATAGGACGAGTGTAAAACCATCGATTTTCGTTTGGCTATTCGCGTCAGAACCGAGTTCTTTGTCACCGCCTCACAAAGATTTGCGCCGCCGGCAATTTTAGGATGCGTGAGCATCCGTCTAAAGTTTTTCTGGTTCTCTTTGTTCACAAAGAGAACAGTTCCAGCCGGGGCCGTGCTTAGACCGCGCGCCGCCGCCAAAAGAAGCGATTCAACTATTTCGGCGGTAGCCGAATATAGATGAATCGCGCAGGCGCGCACCGAGATTATGGTCGTCGGCAGTTCGAGGATGCGCAAGCATCCGTCTAAAGTTTTTCTGGTTCTCTTTGTTCACAAAGAGAACAGTCCCCTCAAACCAAACGCGCGCCACGCCTTAAAAGGGAAATCGTCAAAACTTGCTTGCACGTTTTGACAAGATTTCCCCGGCGCGCATCGAAGAACTGGGCAGAACAGATTAAGCGATACGTAGTATCGCTCCGTCCCGCCGGTGCGCCCATCGGGCGTTTTGTTAGGGTTGTCTTTGCCTTATTAGCCGTCCGCCGCCCGCGCAGGGCAGTTTCAGGCGGGACAAAACTCATCCGCGCGCGATCGCTGAAGTAGGAAATCATTCAAACGCGTGTGATGCGTTTGAATAAGATTTCCGCCAGCGCGCGGACAAAGAATGGGGGTAGAGGCTGCCATTAAATCACCCGAAGGGTGCGCCCGCCCGGCGTAAGGGCAGTACCCTCCTGTAGGACAGCCGCGCGCCACGCCTAAAAAGGGAAATCGTCAAAATGTGTTGGCACGTTTTGACAAGATTTCCCCCGGCGCGCGAACAAACGGCGCGCGAAAAAACTCGACCTTGCACGAAAAAACCGTCGCCCGCCCGCTTAATAGGGCATATTCTGCTGGTTGGCGGTGAGCCAATCCGGCAAGAATTGCCGCGGGCGACGTTTAGGAGTAGACCCGGCCATCTTTCGGGTGCCAAGCGGCACCGGCGGAGCGAAAGCGGAGTCGCAGTGAGGCTGACACGGGGCGGCGAACTGCTGCAAACAGGGCGAGGACGAACCCGACAGAAGTTGGGGAGGCATTAGTCTGGCATTGATTCGGGTCGGAGCCAGCGTGGGCCCAACGAGCATCGCGACGTTGCGGCCCTACGCCTGGGGTGGCTCCGGCCCGCGCGGCTCTGCGAGCCGCAGGTTTCAACTCAAAACGCAAATAGGGGTAACTCCAGCCCCTTGTCCACCACGGGCACGCGTCCCGTTTATTCCGAGAGGCACCGCAACTGAAAACCGATGGCACGGTGGTTGACGTAGCTGGGATAGAACCCTGTCGCATGGAAATTCAAGTACGTGGCGTTAAGGTCGCTGACAGCGGACGACCAGCTGTAACCCCCACTGCCCATCCCGTTTGGAGCTCCCTCGCCGTGACCGCGGTAGCCCGGTGCGGGGTACCAGGCGAGCGGGGTTCCCGCACCCGAGGTGCTTACCTTGTAGAGACGACCGTTAGTAGCCTTGTAATGGCCTGATCCATAGGTCTCTCCGACAACCCCATCCGAGTAATAGGGGAAAGTCCCATTCAACGGCGTGGTGGCGTCCCGCGTAAAGTCAGACCAAAGAAAAAGGTAGGCCCGGTCATCACCCCCCTGTGCGTCCGGGAGGCACCGCAACTGAAGACCGTAAGCGCGGCTGCTCGCGTAGCTGGGATTGAGGTACGTCACGTAGAAATCCAAGTACACCCCATTGCTTCCGTTCACAAACGACGAATAGCTGAACCCGTGACTGCCGACGTAGCTCAGCCCGCCATCGGCTCTCTCGCGGAAGCCCGGGGCGGCCAGATTCAGGATAATAATAAAGGTCAGTATATCAGATACTTCTCCCGTTTTTCGAGAAACCCCCTCGACGGCCTCCAGAACCCCCTGATCTGCGGCGTCACCCGACACCCCGCCTCCAGAAACAACCGCCTTAACAGCCGCGTTCCCAGCACCTTATCGAACATCGCCAACCGGCCCTCCGCCGCCTCTTCCAACGGCTTGTGCTCCGGCGCCATCGCCGCCAGCTCCTGTAGGATGTAGAAAGGAACCAGCGTAAAGAGAAGAGAATCAGCCTCCCCCGCCTCCCTCGGCAGGAAAATCTCCACCCCGTGCATCATCCTCCCCTTGTCCGCCCCGTAGAACGGCCGGTAGTGAATCGGCCGGAAGCGACATCCCGCCAGCTCCGGCAACCCGTTGAGCCTCCGCGCCAACCCCTCCGCATCCCCGATCCACCCCGCCGCCACCGTCCGGAACGGCAACGTGTATCCCACCCCGATATGGAGCGTTCCCAGCTCCCCGATCGTCCCCGTCGCCGGATAGTAGAGCGCCCCCTCCGCCGTCGGAACGTGCGGCGACGTCGCCACCCACGGCAGCCCGCACTCCTCCCATCCCATCTCCCGTCGCCACCCCTCCATCGGAATCACCGTCAGCCCGCACCGCGCCCCTCCCCGCAACATCCCCTCCCCGTCGAGCATCCTCGCCAGCTCGCCCACCGTCATCCCGTGAATGTACGGTATCGGATACGCACTCACGAACGACGCGTATCCCGCCTCGATCTCCTCCCGCCCCTCGACCCGGCATCCTCCCAGCGGATTCGGCCTGTCGAGCACCACCACCGTCACCCCCGCCTCCGCCGCCCCCTCCATCACCCGTCCCATCGTCGAGATGTACGTGTAGCTCCGCGTCCCGATGTCCTGAATGTCGAACACCAGCACCTCCACCCCCTCCAGCATCTCCCTCGTCGGCCTCGTCGTTCGCCCGTACAGGCTGAACACCCTCACCCCCGTCCGCTTGTCCACCCCCGACGCCACCGCCTGCCCCGCCTCCGCATCCCCCCGCACCCCATGCTCCGGCCCGTATAGCGCCACCAGTTCGAACGTTCCCCTCCGTGCCGCACTGTCCAAAATGTCGATCGTCGAGACCAGCCTTCCGTCCACCCCCGTCGGATTGGTCACCAGCCCGACCCGCTTCCCCCGCAGCACATCGAACCCCCGTTCCCTCAGTATCTCGATCCCCGTTTTAACCGAAGCGGCGGCGACGCAGCCCACCGAGAGCCACATCGCCGCCGCAATACCCCGAATTTTGTTTTTCATCTTTCGAATAATCTCCGCCTTCAGTCCGAGCGGATCGCCTTTGTTACAATTCCGCCATCACACTCCAGAAGACCAGCAGCAGGACGAGAATCGCCGCCCCGATCGCAATGATGATCTGATGTTTGGTTTTCATGGCCGTCCGTGTTAGGATAGACAACAAATTTTCTTCAGCACCCTATTTGACCCCGCTCTCCTTGGCCTCGATACTCAGCGTAGCGTGCGGCACCACCCGCAGCCGCTCCTTCGGGATCAGTTTGCCCGTTTCGCGACAAATCCCATAGGTTTTGTTTTCGATCCTCACGAGCGCCGCCTCCAGGTTTTGGATAAACTTGTACTGCCTGGCCGCCAGCCGTCCCGACTCCTCCTTGGAGAGCGTCGCCGCCCCCTCTTCCAGAATCTTGAACGTCGGCGACGTATCGTCCGTTCCGTTGCTCGACGTGTGCGTGATCGTCGCCCGCAACAGGTCGTAATCCGCCTTCGCCTTTTCGAGTTTTTCGAGTATGATCTGCTTGAATTCGGCCAGTTCGGCGTCCGAATAGCGAGTTTTTTCCGTGCCAGACATAATGACTTCCTTCCTAATTTTCAGTGTGTTAATTTCGTAATCCCGCCCCCATCCCCGCTTTTCTCCTCCCCGCTTAGTACAAAGATACTATATTTTTTATCTTCTCTTCCATGCCGGAGTCGGCGATACAAGAAATCGTACAAAAATTAGGCCGAGTTTCCCGAGTCCTGCGATTTTTCGAATCTCGCTAAGATTTCCCGCGCCTCTTCGATTTTTCGCCTGCGCTCCTCCGCCCGTTTTTCCCACCGCCTTCGTCCCTCCTCGTTGCGCGGCGACCTCCGGGCATCGACGTGGAACAGTTGGTCGTGATGCGTTATGCAATAAAGCTCCGTTCCGTCGTCCGACATCAGGCAGTAATCTCCGTCCAACTCCCCGCAGTCGCCCACGAACGTGCGGATATCCTCCATCCTGCCCCTGAAGACATAAAAATCGTTGTCCCAGAAGTCGGGCATGAAGAGATACATGACCCGCTCCCCGCCGAACACCTCCGGAAAAGACCAGTACGGGTCTTTTCCGCCACAGTCGATCGCGTCGGGCCGGTATTTCAGATAACACCACACGAATCCCGGCCGCGCCTGTTGTCCGGCATTCGATATAAACGTAGCGTAGAGCCGTTCGATCAGTCCCTGCCGTTCCGCTCCCTCGAACACCTCGAAATCCAGACCGTTTTCCCGGATCGTCCGTTCGATCTCACGGTCGAACGCCTCGGCCATTTCGGCAAGTTCCATCCTCAATACCCCTCCTTTTCGACCGCCGCTCCCTCCGCCGGCTCCTTCCGCGCCAGCGACCGCCACGCATACCAGATGTAAGCCACCACGAACGGAATCAGCAGCGACACCCAGCTCATCACCTGCAACGTGAAGAGCGACGAGCTGCTGTTGCGGATCGTCAGCGAGCTCTGCATGTCCGCCAGCGACGGGTAGTACGCCGTCCCGTTCCATCCCGCCGTCAGCAGCAGCGCCAGCACCGTCGCCACCGTTCCCGCCCCCGCGAACCAGATTCCCTTGCGGCTGTCCGTGAATATCCCCTTGATCAGGCCCGTCAGTACCGCCGCCACCCCCGCCAGCAGAAGGATCAGCACCGCCGGCATCTCCAGCAGGTTGCGGAGGTATTTGTACGGCTCTATGGAGATCACCCCGGTGCCCGCCTCGGCCGCCCATCCCGCCGAGCAGAGGATGCTGACGAGGAAAATCAGGAAGAAGAGCACGAACGCCGGCCCCTCGATCCTGAGCTCCCTGCGCGCCCTTCGGCGGATCGTCTCGTCGTCGAGGTCGTTGATCAGGTAGAGCATCCCGAGCGCCCTCGCCAGCAGCAGCACTGCGATCCCGAGCGCCAGGTTCCGGTAGTCGAGCACCGCCTCCAGCCCCCTCCACGGCGTCGTCCAGTGCGACACCGTCGCCGCCGCGGCCTGCGTGTTTCCGATGTTGGCCGTATCGACCGCGAAGTTGGCCCCCGTGAAGAACGTCCCGACGGCCACCCCGATCAGCAGCGGCCCGCAGCATCCGTTGATGAAGAGGAATGCGTCGTAGGTCTTCATCCCGAGGAAGTTGCCGGCCTTGGCGCGGTATTCGTACGAGACGGCCTGAACGACGAAGACCAGCAGAATGGCCATCCAGACGTAGAACGCCCCTCCGAAGCTGGTGGAGTAGAAGAGCGGGAACGAGGCGAAAAAGGCCCCTCCGAAGGTCACCAGCGTGGTGAAGGTCAGCTCCCATTTCCTCCCGAGCGACCCGACGATCCGCTCTTTTTCTTCCGCCGTCCGGCCGAACCGATAGAGCAGGCTTTGCCCGCCTTGCACGAAGAGCAGAAAGACGAGCAGGGCTCCTAACAGCGAAACGAGAAACCACCAATAGTGTTGCAACAGTTCAAATGTATCCATATCTTATGCTTTCTTTATCCGGTTTTCTATTATCGGGAGGGTACTGTTCTTTTTCTGAAGAGCCGAGCGGCGTTACTTGAGCAGAGACCGCTTGCGGGCTATGCCGAGTTAGCGCGAGGAAGCCTTCGGGCAAAAAGAACCAAAAAGACTTCAAAGCGCATCCCTGCGGGATGCTCTGGCCGTGTCTGCCCGATTGGTTGGGCTGGATTTTCGGCGGGCGCGCTATTATGTGGCGAACTACCTTTAAGCGCGCCGCGCCTGAAAATCTCAGCCCAACGAAACAAGGCGGAGAGAACCCGTGGTCGGCCCACCGGGACGACCTCTGTAAAAGTTCTTTGCGTCGCTTTCTTTCAAGAAAGCGACAGTTCCATGCGGGTAGACACGGTAAAATAACCGATGAATATTAGTTATCCGCCGGTCCCCGTTTGATTTGTTTGATCATGATCCCGATTTCCGCGACGAGCAAGATCGTGAAGAGCACCGCGAATATCCAGAACGTCGTTTGCACCGCCCCCGGTTCGATTCTGGAGACCGCCGCCCCCGTCGGCAGCAAGTTTTGAATCGTCCACGGCTGGCGTCCCACCTCCGCCACGACCCATCCCGCCTGCGACGCCACATACGCCGCCGGAATCGACCACAGCGCCAGCCTGAGCGGCCATCGATAGCGTGCCAGCGCCCCCTTTCGGTCGAGGATCAGCATCCCCGCGAACAGCACCACGAACCAGATACCCAGCCCCACCATCACGCGGAACGACCAGAATACCAGCGGCACATTCGGCACCGTCTCCTCCGGCGACGTCAGGTACCCGTAGCCGAAATAGCGGAAATACTCCTCACCGAACGCCTTTCCCTCCTCCGTCTGCGGGTCGAACAGCCGCGCGATGGAGTCCTCCGCCGCCGTGTCCCCCGCCTTTTGAGCCGCCTTGAACGCCGCGAACGTCTCGATCGCCCGCCGTCCCCGCTCGATCATCTCCTCACCCGACGGCAGCCCCCGCTCCGGATTCCCCTCCGTCAGGTCGTCGATGCCGATCACATACGCCCCCGCCGAGTGGTGCGCCAGCACCGAGAGCATCCCCGGCACCTCGATCCCCGGCACGATCGTGAGCGGCGCCCGCTCCTGTCCCTCCCTGAGGTTTTCCATCGCCGCCAGCTTCATCGGCTGGTAACGCGCCACCTGGATCGCCGATCCGTCTCCCGTCCAGAGCATGAAGAGCGCCCCGAACAGCCCGAAGACCGCCGCCATCCGAATACTCTTCCGAGCCATTTTCTCCTCCCTCCCGCGGAGCAGATACCACGCGCTCACGCCGATAACGAAGATCGCCGCCAGCACGAACGCCGACGTCACCGTGTGGAAGAACTTGTTCATCGCCACCGGCGAGAAGAGCACCTCCCAGAAATTCACCATTTCGTTTCGCGCCGTCTGTGGGTTGAACCTCATCCCCGCCGGATACTGCATCCAGGCGTTCGCCACCAGAATCCACAGCGCCGATAGGTTCGCCCCGACCGCCGTGAGCCACGTCGCCGTCAGGTGGAACCCCCTCGAGACCTTGTTCCACCCGAAGAACATCACCGCGATGAACGTAGACTCCAGGAAGAACGCCATGATACCCTCGATCGCGAGCGGCGCGCCGAAGATATCGCCCACGAAGTAGGAGTAGTTGCTCCAGTTGGTTCCGAACTCGAATTCGAGAATGAGCCCCGTGGCCACCCCGATGGCGAAATTGATACCGAAAAGCCGCATCCAGAAACGCGTCGTCCGTTTCCAGAACTCGTCCCCCGTCCTGACGTAGACCGTCTCCATGAGAGCGATCAGGAAGCTCAGCCCGAGCGTCAGCGGGACGAAAAACCAGTGGTAGATAGCCGTCAGCGCGAACTGGGCCCGCGACCAGTCGACCACCGCTCCGAGATCCGTGTCGAGTAGTGTCATATGTTGAATTTTTAGTTTTCGGGTATGAATATAGGGATTATCTTTCGATCAGTTCGCGGCTGACGAAATCGGCCTTTTGTCCGTCGTCCATCCCGCTGAGCGCGTCCGGGAAGAAGAACAGCTTGAGGACTAAGAACAGAATGACCAGTTTGACGATGATCACCGCCCAGAGCGTCTTCCCGACCGTCATGGCACGGAATCCGTCGTAGTAGAACTCCGCTATTTTTCGCAACCAAGTCATTTTTGCCTTATATTTGTTGTTTCGCGTTCGACAGGGGGCCGAGGCTGCCGCAGCGAAACGTAGTTTCGCCCGTCCCCGCACCCGTTGGGTGTTTTGTTAGGGTTTTCTCTGCCTTACTAAGTGGGGCCCGCGCGGCCTGAGCGCAGTACCCTCAAACCAAACGCGCGCCGCCGCCTTAAAAGGGAAATCGTTCAAAGCGTTTCGCGCTTTGAACAGAATTTCCCCCGGAGCGCGAACACACCCTTTATTGGCAGCCTCTACCCCAATTGCCCATCGCGGGCGCGTGGGAAAAAGTAGCGGAGCAGGAGTGGGTCGAAGCCAGCGGGGCCCAACAGCAACGTCAGTTGCGGGCCTCCACGGGGGGAGGCTTCGGCCCGCGCGGTTCTTCGAACCGCAGGGTCTCGACCCTGTTTTTGTTCGCGCGCCTTGGGGAAATCTTGTCAAAACACGCAAGCGCATTTTGACGATTTTCCTCCTAAGGCGTGGCGCGCGATTTAGTTTGAGGGTACTGCGCTCAGGCCGCGCGGGCCCCACGTCCCGTGGACGGGAAATGCTTACGCATTTCCACTGGCAGCCTCTACCCCCGTTCTTTGGCCGCGCGCTGGCGGAAATCTTATTCAAAGCGCAAGACGCTTTGAATGATTTCCTACTGCAGCGATCGCGCGCGGGTCGAGCTTTGACCCGCCTAAAACTGTTCTCTTTGTGAACAAAGAGAACAGTACCCCCCCGGTAAGATGCAAATAAACGAAAGTTTAAACATCAGCAAGATATGAAAAATACCTTTGACAGCACAAAAATAATACAGTTTCAGCGACTTTGTGCCGCCGCCCGCACCATCGCCGTCGTGTCGCACACCAACCCCGACGGCGACGCCATCGGCTCCGGCCTCGCCCTGAGCGGTTTTTTGCAGAACCTCGGCCATGACGTCCGTTTTTTTGTACCCAACCGCTTTCCGAAATTTCTGGACTTCATCCCCGGATCCGAGCGAGTGGAAGTCTATAACGAAGCCTGCGACGCCGTCCGGGCCTACATCTCCTCCGCCGACCTGATCATCTGCGCCGACTTCAACCGCATCGAGCGGCTCGACAAACTGAGCACCGCCGTCGAAGAGAACATCGTCGCCCCCCGCGTGCTGATCGACCACCACCTCAACCCCGCCGAATTCGAGCTCGCCTTTTCCGACACCGACAGCTCGTCGACCGCCCAACTCGTCTACGAACTGATCCTCGCTTGGGCCGGCGTCGAGGCCATTATCCCCGAGATCGCCCTCCCGCTCTACGTCGGGATGACCACCGACACCGGGAACTTCAGCTACGGGAACCTCACCCCGGAACTCTACCGCGCCGTCGCCGTGCTCGTCGAACGCGGCGTGCGGCCCATCGAAGTGTCGCAGGCCGTCTTCAACACCCAGAGCGAGAACCGGCTCCGGATGGTCGGCTACCTCCTCTCCGAGAAGATGCGCGTCCACGCCCCCATCCACACCGCCTACATCACCCTCACCCGCGCCGAGAAGACCCGCTTCGACCACCAGATCGGCGACACCGAAGGGATCGTCAACATGCCCCTCTCGATCGACATCGTCTCGTTTTCCGCCATGTTCATCGAGACCCTCGACTGCATCAAACTCTCCTTCCGTTCCAAAGGAACCTTCGACGTCGACCAATTCGCCCGTCGTTATTTCGACGGCGGCGGCCACCGGAATGCAGCCGGCGGGCGTTATTACGGCCCGATGAGCGAAGCCGTCGCCCGGTTCGAGCAAGCCATGGCCGAAACCCACCCCGAAGACTGACCCTCCCCGCCCGAGATGCCTACCACGAATGACAAGATGGTCGCCCTGCTGCGGCGGCTGCGGATCGAGATGAACGGCGCCGTCACCGACGCCATGCGCGCTTATGGCGGCCAGCCGAGCGGCTACGGACTGAACTACGGCGTCTCGCTGCCCACCATCCGGGACGCCGCCGCGGCCTATGCATCCGATTCCGAGCTCGCCGCCCTGTTGTGGCGTCAGGACGTGCGGGAGCTGAAACTCGCCGCCCTCTTCATCGACGACCCGCAGACCCTGGACGCCGACCGGATGGAGCAGTGGGCCGACGCCTGGCGCGGTTCCACAGAGCTGGCCGAACAGAGCGCCATGCAGCTATTTTGGCAGTCTCCCGCGGCGTGGACAGTCGCCGTGCGGTGGGCGACAGCCACAGGAGACGAGTCCGACCCGTTGAGGCGTCTGGCCGCCTTCTTTATGGTCGGTCGTCTGGCCGATGCCACCGCCGGCGCCGCGACCGACGCCAATTTCGCTGCCCTGCTCGCCGACCCGACCGCTTTCGGCACGCATACCGACGAACGCTCCGCCGTTTATGCCTTGCGCGAGACCTGGCGTCGCCGTCCCGCCCTGCGCCCGGCCGTGATCGGCGTGCTGGAGCGTCTTCCGGCCGGCGTCGCCGACGAAGTGCGCTGGCAAATCGAATATCTGCCGTAGTATATAATAATAGGTATGTCCGAAACATTTCCATGGGGCGACACCCGCCGGTTCCACAGCTACTCCGCCTACTTTCGGCGTCTGTTCGGCGGCCGGATGCAGAAAGTCGTCATCGACGCCGGCTTCACCTGCCCCAACCGCGACGGGACCCTCTCGACCGGCGGCTGCGCCTTTTGCAACAACGACGCCTTCAGCCCCTCGTACAGCCACCGCGGCTACTCCGTCTCGCGTCAGATCGACGAAGGCATCCTCTTCCACCGCAACCGCTATCCCCGGGCACAGCGCTACCTGGCCTATTTCCAGAGCTACTCCAATACCTATAAGCCGCTGGCCGAGCTGCGGTCGATTTACGACGAAGCCTTGCGCCATCCCGCCATCGCGGGGATCGTGGTCGGCACCCGTCCCGACTGCGTCGACGCGGAGAAGCTCGACTATTTCGCCGAACTCGCCGCGGCGGGGCATTATGTGATTCTGGAATACGGCGTCGAATCGGTTTATGACGAGACCCTGCGGCGCGTGAACCGCGGGCACGACTTCGCCGCCGCCGCTCGGGCCATCGAGCAGACCGCCGCCCGAGGCATCCACAGCGGCGCCCATTTCATCTTGGGGCTGCCGGGCGAGAGCGACGAGATGCTCGTCGCTCAGGCCGCGGTCATCAACGCTCTGCCGCTCGACACCGTCAAATTCCACCAGCTCCAGCTCTTCCGCGACACCGCCATGGCCCGAGACTATGCCGAACATCCGGAGCAGTATCGGTTCCGGACGCTGCCCGAGTATATCGATCTTTTTATCGACCTGTTGGAACGGCTCCGGCCGGAGCTGGTGATCGAGCGTTTTGCGGGCGAGGCTCCGCCGCGTTACCATTTTCTGCCTTCTCCGTGGGGTTCTGTGCGGAACGAGCGTTTGTTGCAGCTGCTCGAAGCCCGGCTCGAAGAGCGTTCCACCTGGCAGGGCCGCCTTTTCCGGTAGCCTTGTTCATTGCCCCGCCTCGAATTGTTCTTTTTCTTCAGAAAAAGAACCAAAAAGACTTTCGACGGATGCTAACGCATCCTAAAACTGCCGGCGGCCCAGTTCTCGGCCTTTTCTTTGGGCCGGGAGTTGTAGCGCGCTAATGCGAGCAAAACCTTAGGCGCGCTACAACCCCGACCCAAAAAGAATCACGAAGAATGAGGACTGCGGAGCCTAAGGAGTAGCGTAGCTAGCATAAAAGTTTTTGGTGCCGCTTTTTTCAAAAAGCGGCAGTTCCATCCGGCACAGAGAACAGTACCCTCCCGGGCAAATCGTGAAAAGCGTGCGGAAAAAGATGAATCGAAAAGCCTATCTTTGCAGTATGAAAAGAAATCTCGCCGTCGTTGTTTTCTGGTTTTTCATTCTGAGTTTCGGCCTCGGCGAGTCCTTCGCACAGCTCAACAAGCCCTACTTTTTCTATAAAGGACGCGAATTGATTCTCGACGGCGACTACCGCGGCGCCATCGAGATGCTCAACCTCCTGCTCCGCACCGAGACCAAAGAGCACGAAGGCTACTTTCTGCGCGGCGTCGCCAAATACAACCTCGACGACCTGATCGGCGCCGAAGCCGACTTTACCCAAGCCCTCGCCGTCAACCCCGTCTACACCATGGCCTACCAGTACCGCGCCATCACCCGGTCTCGGATGGGGAACTACAACGACGCCTTGCAGGACTACCGCACCGCCGCCGAGTTGCGGCCCAACATGCCCGCCACCTATTACAGCCGCGGCGTCACCTACTTTCTGAGCCAACAGTTCGGCGACGCCGTGGACGACTTCTCGCGCTACCTGCGCTCGAAGCCCGCCGACGTCAACGCCCTCACCAATCGCGGCACCTGCTACCTCTACCTGAAAGACACCTCCCGCGCATACGCCGACTTCAACCGCGCCATCGAGATCAACCCCAACGAAGCCGACGGCTTCGTGCGTCGCGGTCTGCTCGAAGTGGCCCAACAGCGGAACGACGAAGGGATCCGCGACCTCACCGAAGCCTTGCGGATCGACAGCACCTTGTCCATCGCCTACTTCTATCGCGCCTACGCCTACGTCAACCAGTCCCAGCCCATTCGCGCGCTGGCCGACTTCGACCGCGCCGTCGCCTACGACTCCACCAACTCCGTCACCTACTTCAACCGCGCCATCCTGCGGAGCCAGATCGGCGACTACAACCGCGCCATCGACGACTACGACCGCGTGGCACGCTATAACCCCGGCAACGTGCTCGTCTTTTATAACCGCGCCTCCGTGAAGATTCGGATCGGCGACTATCGCGGCGCCATCGACGACTACACCCGCGCCATCGAACTCTATCCCGACTTCGCCAACGCCTACTTGTCCCGATCTCAGCTGAAAAGTCTCCTCCGCGACTTCCGCGGCGCCGAACGCGACCGGCGCATTGCCGAAGAGAAGATCGAAACCTACCGGCGGAAATTGAGCGACAGCACCTTCGCCTCCTTTGCCGACACCAGCCGTCAGTTCGACAAACTGCTCTCCTTCGACGCCGATTTCGGCAACAACGAACTGCGCTCCATGCGGGGCGACGTGCAGAAAGAGGCGCGCCTGCTACCCAACTTCCGGATCGGCTGGGTCTTGCCCGAAGACTCTGCGACACGGGTTTATAATCCGCGGGATTATCGGAACGCCCGGTTGGAGGGCTACACCTCCGCCTTGGCCCGGAGCCGTTCCGGTCGGGCCGCCGTGGCCGCCGGCTGGCGGTTCGGGATGACGACCGCTTCGGCCGCGGAGGCGGCTTTGCCCGAGGACAGTCTGGCTGTGTGGGACGCACGGAACGACACCCCGGTCGAGTGGGAAGACAACTTCCTGCGCGGTTTGACCCAGACCGCCCTGCGACAGTACGCTTCCGGGTTGAGCTATTATCGCCGCGCCGAGCGGATGGCCGTCGACAATCCGTTGATCTACCTGAACCGGGGTGCAGCCCAGGCCGAGATGATCGAATTCGTCGCCTCGCTGGAGGGGAATCGGGTGATGCAGCAGGTGGCCGTGCGTTCCGAGGATCCGGCCGCGCAGCTGCTACAGACCTCGTCCCGCCGCATCTACGACTACAGCGAAGCGATCGTCGACCTGCGTCGGGCGGCGGAGCTGATGCCGGAGCTTCCGCACATATACTATAATTTAGGGAATCTGTTGTGCCAGAGCGGCGATCTTCCGGGGGCATTCGAACAGTATACGCGTGCCATCGAGCGGTTTCCGTACCTGGCCGAAGCCTATTATAACCGCGGTTTGGTTCAGATATTCATGCAGGACACCCAGAAAGGCTGTTTGGATTTGAGCAAAGCCGGCGAATTGGGCTTGGTGGAAGCCTATGACGTGTTGAAACGCTACTGCATCAAGACCGGGCGTTGAGGCGCGGACAGAGATTAGTACCGTCGGTAGCTTGAGGAGGCGTCAGCATCCGTCTAAAGTTTTTTCGGTTCCTTTTGTTCACAACCGACGCTGCCAGCGAGTGCAATGCAAACGCAGTTTGCGAATTGCCGAGGCAGCACGAGGAAGCCGAAGGCAACACGCCGCTCCGCGTCGAGAGTTGCCGTCCCTCCCGGGCGTCCGACCCGCCAACGTCAAACAAAAGTAGAGTAGGGCGCCAGTTGCTTAGGGTAGAGGCGGCCAATAAAACACCCTGTGGGTGCCTGTTTATTCCGAGAGGCAACGCAACTGAAAACCGTAGGTACGATACGGTGCGCCATGAGGATTGAGCCACGCCGCACCGAAATCGAGATCCATGCCATTAGACCCGCTGGCAGCAGACGACCAACTGTACCCGCTGCGGCCGCCACTCACCAACTCGCCCGAGGTATGATAGCGGTAGCCCGGGGCCAGAGTAGCCGAGGCCGACAACACCCCGCCTCGCCACAAAATACCCGCAGAAACCAGAGTCCGACGCCGGTTAGCGGCCCGAACGAAACGGAACCTACAATAATATAGAACACGAAAGATGGTAGACACCTTACGACAAAACATCTCCGAATCCAAGCGTGCCCGCTGGACCGTCCTGCTCATGGTCTCCCTGACCATGTTCTGCGGCTACTTTCTCGCCGACGTGCTCGCCCCCTTGAAAGGGCTGCTCGAAGAGCTCTTCCAGTGGGACAGCACCGACTTCGGCCTCTTCAACAGCGGCTACGGCTGGTTCAACATCTTCCTCCTCATGCTGATCTTCGGCGGGATGGTGCTCGACAAAATGGGCGCCCGATTCACCGGCGTCCTCTCCGTCGGCGTGATGCTCGCCGGCATCGCCGTCAAATATTACGCCATCGGATTTATCGATCCCGCCCGCCTGGTCGACCTCTGGTTCTTCGGCCCGAAGACCATGAAACTCCAAGTGCTCACGGCTTCGCTCGGCTACGCCCTCTTCGCCGTCGGCTACGAAACCATCGGGATCACCGCCAATAAAATCGTCGTGCGGTGGTTCAAAGGGAAAGAACTCGCCTTCGCCCTCGGCATGAACCTCGCCTTTGCCCGGATGGGAACCTTCCTCGCCCTGGCCCTGCCGCTGCCCATCGCCCGCGCCTTCGGTAACTCCGTCAGCACCCCGATCCTCTTCGGAATGGTGCTGCTTTTGCTCGGCTTCCTGACCTTTCTGATCTATATCGGCATGGATCGCCGCCTCGACCGCGAATGCGCACAAGAGACCTTGGGCGACGACGAACGCTTCCGTTTCCGCGACATCTTCTCCATCTTCCGGATCCGCGCTTTCTGGTACATCGCCCTCCTGTGCCTCTTGTTCTATGCCGCCGTGCACCCCTTCGTGAAATTCGCCGTCGACCTCGTCGTCCAGAAATTCCACGTCGCCGGCGAATACTCCGGCCTGATTCCTTCGTTGCTGCCCGTCGGCACCCTGATCCTGACCCCCCTCTTCGGGAACATCTACGACCGGCGCGGCAAAGGCGCCTCCATGATGATCTGGGGCGCCCTGATGCTCGTCGGCGTCTACTTCGGCTTCTCGCTGCCGTGGCTCGACCACTGGAGCTTCGCCGTCGGCCTCGTCATTCTGCTGGGCATCGCCTTCTCCCTGGTGCCCTCCGCCATGTGGCCCTCCGTGGCCAAGATCATCCCCGAAAGCAAACTCGGAACCGCCTACGCCCTGATTTTTTGGATGCAGAACTGGGGCCTCGCCGGCATCCCCCTCCTGATCGGCTGGGTGCTCGACCGGTGGGGCAAACTCCCTCCGGTCCTTGTGGACGGCAAAGAGATCGCCCGGTACGACTACACCTTTCCGATGCTGATCTTCTTGTGTTTAGGCATCCTCGCCGTCCTCTTCGGCCTTCTCCTGAAGAGCGAAGACCGCCGCAAAAGCTACGGCCTGCAACAACCCAACATCACCCACTGATCCTCCCCCCGCAGTAGAACCCACGATGCAAAGACCGACAAAAATTTTTGGCAGATATTGATTTATTGGAAAATCCTTTCTACTTTTGTCGGGAAAGAGGAGAACCCACCTCTTGTGTTTTGCCCTCGGAATGCGCGGTCGAACGACCATCTTCGACCCCCGTTTCCGATTCAGTACTAAACAGATACAGTTTTTTAATATGAAACATCTATTACTCTCATTGGCCATGCTTTTCGGGGCGGTGGCAGCCTATGGTCAGGGAGGCGATTTGATGCAGCCGGGCGTTTATCAGGACGGGATTACCGTAACCAAACAGAACGGGAAATACGGGCTGATGGATGTGACCAAACGGGTCTTCACTCCGGTGATTTACGAAAGTATCGCGCCGTTCGAAGACGGTCTCGCGAAAGTGAAACGCGACGGCCGGTACGGTTTCGTGAATACCTTGGGGCTCGAAGTGGTGGCCCCGGTTTACGACTCGATCTCTCCGTTCCAGAGCGGGGTGGCCAAAGTCAAGAAAAACGGATACTACGGCTTGATCAATCGCGCGGGACGTGAAGTCGCCAGTGTGAGCTACGACGCCATTACCGACTTCGAAGACGGGGTGGCCAAGATGTGGAAACGCGGACGTTGCGGACTGATCAGTATGTCGGGCTATGAACTGGCCCCGTGCGTGTACAACGCCATCGACGAATTCGTGAACAAAATCGCCCTGGTTTACAAAGACGGACGTTTCGGGATGATCGACAACGCCGGGAACCAGATCGCCCAGCCGATTTATAAGGAAATCGCACCGTTCGATGAAAACGGTTTGGCCTTTGCCTCGCGAGATGGGAAATACGGCTACCTCTCTTATATGGGGGATGAGATTATTCCGGTGCAATACGACGAAATTTCGAACTTCATCGACGGGGTGGCACGGGTATCGAAGAACGGTCGGTACGGCTTTGTGAATACCTTAGGGCAGGAGTTCATCACCACTATTTATGACAGCGCGACCGCATTTTCGAACGGGTTGGCAGTCGTGGAAAGCAACGGGCGATTCGGGATCGTGGATATCCAGGGTCGGACGGTTGTTCCGTGCAACTACGCATCTCGGGAAGACGCAATCCGGGCTTTCGAAAACCTGACCGTCGTGAAGTCTTCGAAACGGGATCGGAACGACGACGGCGCTTCGACCCGGAAAGCCGGGACTTCGAAATAGGACGGATATTAGCACATATTGACTATACGAGTAGCCTGCTGTTTTTACGGCAGGCTACTCTTTTTTTAGGGTTACGGGGGAGGGGCAGGATGCTTTTGTTATTTGTATAGCTATCTCGCGCGGAACAGAGGACGGGGTAGAGGCTGCCAGTGGAAATGCACAGCATTTCCCTCCTAAGGCGGGGGCGTGCGGACAGAGAATCGGGCTGAGCAGATTAAGCGATACATAGTATCGCTCCGTCCCGCCGGGGTCACCCGGACGCCGCCCGCTTAGGGCAGTTTCAGGCGGGACAAAGCTCAACCGCGCGCGACCGCTGAAGTAGGAAATCATTCAAACGCGTAGTTCGCGTTTGAATAAGACTTCCGCCAGCGCGCGGAACAAAGAACAAGGCCGCGGTTTTGTGCATGCGGGTAGACTCGGCCAAAGTATCCCGGAGGGATGCACTCTAAAGTTTTTTTGTTCTCGCTAACTGCGCTGCGCTTGTTTTCCTCCTTGCCGCTTACCATAGTCCGTAAACGGCCTCTGGATTCGCTGGCAGCGTCGGTTGTTCACAAAGAGAACAGTACCCTCAAACTAATCGCGCGCCGCCGCCTGAAGAGGGAAATCGTCAAAACTCGCTTGCGTGTTTTGACAAGATTTCCCAAGGCGCGCGGACAAAGAACGGAGGTAGAGGCGG
>NZ_JBQIQO010000016.1:0-47605 GCF_056799795.1 Rikenella sp. | reverse complement strand
AAGCGACTTGCGCTTTGGACAAGATTTCCCAAGGCGCGCGGACAAAGATCGGTGTACGAAAATGCGGCGAAGCGAAAGCGGAGCCGCAGTGAGGCCGACACAGGGCGGAGCTTTGGGCTGGTTCTTGCGACCCTTTGGGTCGCCGGCCTTGTCGCCCAAGCCGCGTAGCGGCTTCGGGGGGATGGGCGACAGGCCGAACTCGACAGCCTTGGGCGGTGGATGGGTTGTTGCTTTTGCGACCCTTTAGGGTCGCGCAGTTCGCCGCCACCCCAGCGGCGAACTTATAGGTCAAGAGCGAATAGCGCGATTCCGTGAAGAATCGCCGGCCTCTTATTGGGGTAGAGGCTGCCCAATCGGAGTGCCCGAAGACACCGGCGCGTGGGGGGCGCGCCGAGGAAGAACCCGACAGGGGCTGGGGTTGAACTTTTGCAGGGTCGCCGGGCTTGCAGCGGGCCGGAGCCTGCGCTGCTTTGGGTAGAGGCTGCCAGCAAAAGACGCTGTGCGGGCCTCCCGCTGGGGGAGGCTATCGGCCCGCGCGGTTCTGCGAACCGCAGGGATGCACTCAAAACGCAATTAGGGTAGCTCCAGCCCTTTGCCCACCGTGGGCCCGCGGCCCGTTTATTCCGAGAGGCAACGCAACAGATAACCGTAACTGCGGTAGTATGCGCCACCGGGATTGAGCCATGTTACATGAAAACTCAAATTCATGCCATTGGTACCATTGACCATGGATGTCCAGCTGTAGCCGTAGTTGCCGACGCCCCCCAGAGTACCAGCATTCCCGTTGCTGCGGTAGCCCGGGGCGCGCCCGTAGGGCGTTTTACGGGCCGCCTCTACCCTAAATGCCTCCGCCTTCCTGTTTATTCCGAGAGGCAACGCAACTGACGACCGTAAGCCCGACTGTTCGCCCCGCTGTCCGTGAATTCGACCATGCTGAAATGTAAATACATGCCGTAAATTTCGCGGATCGTGCTCGTCCAGCAGTATCCCGAATTGCCGGCGACGCCGATTGCTCCTTCCGAACGACCACGGAAGCCCGGGGCGGGTCTGCCGAAGAAAAAACAAACCATTCTCGAACCATGAAAAAGACCATACTGATTACCCACCGCCTGCCGCGCGAACACTTTGCCGAGTTGGAGGCGCAATTCGAAGTGCTCATCCCGTGCGAAGAACGATTTTCGAAAGAGGAGTTCCAGCGGCTCCTGCCCCGGATCGACGGCATGATCGCCTCCACCGCACTGCGAGTCACCGACGAGATGATGGCCCTTGCGCCCCGGTTGAAAATCATCGCCAGCTACGGCGTCGGGTACGACAATATCGACCTCGCCGCCGCCCAACGGCGCGGCATCGTCGTGACCAACAACCCCACGCCCGTGCTCAAACCCACCGCCGAACACGCCTACGCCCTGATGCTCGCCGTGGCTCACCGGATACCCGAATGCGACCGCGACCTGCGCCGCGGCGAGGCGAAATGGGGCATTATGGATAATCTCGGAACCTCGCTCTACGGCAAAACGCTCGGGATCGTGGGGATGGGACGGATCGGCAAAGCCTTGCGACGGTATGCCGCCGCTTCGCGCATGCGGGTGCTCTACTACAACCGTCGGTCGTTGCCCGCGGAGGAAGAGCGTGCGCTGGAGGTCGAATACGCTGACTTCGACACCTTGTTGCGCGAATCCGATATCGTGTCGGTGCACACCCCGCTGACCGACGAGTCGCGCCACCTGTTCGGCCCCGAGCAGTTTCGGAGGATGAAACCGACCGCCCTGCTGGTGAACACCGCTCGCGGTGCTGTGGTAGATAACGCGGCGCTGGCCGAAGCGCTCCGCAGCGGCGAGATCGCCGGAGCCGCGCTGGACGTCTTCGAAAACGAACCCCGCGTGTTGCCCGAGTTGCTTACGCTGGACAACATCGTACTCACGCCTCATACCGGCACCAATACGGTCGAGACCCGCGAGCAGATGAGCGCCCATGCCGCGCGGAACGTGATGCGTTTCTTCGCCGGCGATCCCGAGATCGACCGGGTCGTCTGACGTCGGCTGGGGAGGCGGAATAAAAAAGGCAGGCCGTGAGGCCTGCCTAAATCGTTTCGAACCGCCCGCCGAGGCGATTCGTCCCGGCTCAGACGTTGAACAGGAAGTGCATGATATCTCCGTCCTGCACCACATACTCCTTGCCCTCGATCCCGATCTTGCCCGCCTCGCGGCACGCCTTTTCGGAGCCTAACGCCACATAGTCCGCGAACTTGATCACCTCGGCCCGGATAAAACCCCGCTCGAAGTCGGTGTGGATAATTCCCGCTGCCTGAGGCGCCTTCGTGCCCCGGGCATACGTCCACGCCCGCGTCTCGTCCGGCCCCGTGGTGAAGTAGGTTTCGAGATTCAGCAGCGCATACGCCGCCCGGATCAGGCGCGAAACCCCCGACTCTTCGAGCCCCAGGTCCGCGAGGAACATCTGTCGCTCCTCGTAGCTCTCTAATTCTGCGATGTCCGCCTCCGTCGCCGCCGCCACGATCAGCATCTGCGCCCCCTCCGCTTGAATGGCCTCCGCCACGGCGCGCGTATGGTCATTCCCGGTAGCTGCCGAAGCCTCGTCCACGTTGCAGAGGTAGAGCACCGGCTTGTTGGTCAGCAGGCATAAATCCGCCGCTAATTTTTCATCCTCTTTGTTATCCAACACCACCGTCCGCGCCGAAAGTCCCTGTTCCAGCGCCTCCTTGTAGCGTATCAGAATTTCGTAGAGCCGTTTGGCCGCCTTGTCGCCGCCGCTCTGCGCCTGTTTCTGCACCTTGCCGAGCCGGTTTTCGACCGTTTCGAGGTCTTTCAGTTGCAGCTCGGTGTCGATGATCTCCTTGTCGCGCACCGGGTCGACCGAGCCGTCCACGTGGGTGATATTCCCGTTCTCGAAACACCGCAGAACGTGGATAATGGCGTCCGTCTCGCGAATATTGGCGAGGAACTTGTTCCCCAGCCCTTCGCCTTTCGAGGCCCCTTTGACCAGTCCGGCGATGTCTACGATCTCGATGGTGGTCGGCACGACGCGTTTCGGGTTGTCGATCTCCACCAGTTTCGTCAGCCGGTCGTCCGGTACGGTGATCACCCCGACGTTCGGTTCGATGGTGCAGAACGGAAAGTTGGCCGCCTGGGCCTTGGCGTTCGACAGACAGTTGAAAAGGGTCGATTTCCCGACGTTCGGCAAACCCACGATGCCGCATTGAAGAGCCATGTTATTCGCTGTTTTAGAGGCCCCAAAGATACTGAAAATTCCCTATCTTTGGGCCTCTTCGGATTCCAAAAACGGACTGACCTTTATGCACTACGCCGAATATGCCGGCCGCGCGCCGCAGTTTTTCACGATCGATCGCCCTTTTCCGCTCGAAGCGGGCGGCGAGCTGCCCTCCGTGACGCTCGCTTATCACACTTATGGCACGTTGAATGTGGCGGGCGACAATGTCATCTGGGTGTGCCACGCGTTGACGGCCAATTCGGATGTGGCGGAGTGGTGGCCGGGGACGGTGGTCGAGGGGGGGCTGCTCGATCCGACGCGTTATTTTATCGTCTGTGCCAATAAGTTGGGTTCTCCTTACGGTTCGACTTCGCCCATTTCAACGAATCCGGCGACGGGCGAGCCGTGGTACCTCGATTTTCCGCAGATCACGATGCGGGATATGGTGCGGGCTTACGGGGAGCTCCGCAGGGCGTTGGGAATCCGGCGTGTCAGGATGCTGATCGGGGGGTCGACGGGGGGATGTCAGGCGATGGAGTGGGCGATCGCCGAGCCTGAATTGTTCGACACGCTGGCGCTGACGGTGACGCTGCCGCGGACGACGCCGTGGATCGTGGCGGACAGCGAGGCGCAGCGGCTGGCGATCGAGGCCGATCCGACGTTTCTCGACCGGCGGCTCGACGGCGGGGCGGCGGGGTTGGCGGCGGCTCGGGCGATGTCGATGCTGATCTATCGCAATTCGACGGCTTTCAATCGCACGCAGCACGATCCGGAGACGGACAAACTGGGGGATTTCCGGGCATCGAGCTACCAGCGTTATCAGGGCGAGAAGCTGCGCCGGCGGTTCAATGCGCACTGTTATTATCGGCTGTTGCAGGCGCTCGATTCGCACGACGTGGGGCGTGGCCGGGGCGGAGTGGAGGCAGCGTTGGGGGGGATTGCTGCAAAGACGGTCGTTTTGTCGGTCGATACGGATATGATGTTTACGGAGCCGGAGGTGCGGGAGATGGCGGGGTTGATCGGGGCGGATTACTATACGCTCCATTCGGATTTCGGCCACGACGGCTTCCTGATCGAGACGCCGCAGTTGACACGTATCTTAAAGGAGTATCTGTGAGGCGGCGGCATTAGTTAGGGCCGCCGGCGCTTGAGGATGCGTGAGCATCCTCAAAAGTTTTTTTTTGTTGTTCTTTTTGTTCACAAAAAGAACAGTACCCTCTCGTAGCCAAAGCCGCGCGCCACGCCTTAGGAGGGAAATCGTCAAAATGTGCTGGCACGTTTTGACAAGATTTCCCAAGGCGCGCGAACAAAGCTCGACCGCGCGCGACTGCTGGAAAAGGAAATCATTCAAACGCGTGTTTTGCGTTTGAATAAGATTTCCGCCAGCGCGCGGACAAAGAACGGGGGTAGAGGCTGTCTTGGGGTAGAGGCTGCCAATAAAACACCCGAAGGGTGCGCCCGCCCGGCGTAAGGGCAGTACCCTCCTGTGACCAAAGACGCGCGCCGCCGCTTAAAGAAGCGATTCAACTATTTCGGCGGAGAGCCGAAATAGAATGAATCGCGCAGGCGCGCGGACAACGAACTTCGCGCAAACATTCGTCGCCCGCCCGCTTAAAGAGGGATTTCACTCATTTTGCGACAGCAAAATCGAGATGAAATCCCAGCGGGCGACGGCAAAATGCGGCGGAGCGACAGCGGAGCCGCAGTGAGGCGGACACGGGGCGGAGAACTGGGTCGAGCTTGGGGCTGTGTCTGTTCTTCAGGCGCGAAAACCGCAATCGGTTTTCGCGCCGCGCTGGGCCGAGCTGTTGGCTGAGCTTTTGCGGCTCGCAGAGCCGCCGGGCTTGCGGCGGGGCATCTTCGATGCCCGGGCCGGACGCCGCAGCCCGCACCCGACAGAATTGGACGAAAGTCCGAAACCAAATGGGCCGAGCTTCTGCGGCTCTTTGAGCCGCGCAGTTCGCCGCCACCCCACGCGGTGGGCTGTAACTTGTCGGAGCTCGTTGCTGCTCTCCGTTGGTGGCGAACTGCTATAGGTCGAGAGCGAGTAGCGCGGTTCCGAGAGGAATCGCCGTCCTCTTATTGGGGTAGAGGCTGCCCAATCGGAGTGCCCGAAGGCACCGGCGCGAGGGGGCGCGCCGAGGACGAACTGTCAAGAATGGGGGCGGTGAATGGGCCGAGCTCTTGCGGCTCGAAGAGCCGTGCGGGCCGAAGTCTCCCCACGGGAGGGACGCACAGCGTCTTTTACTAGCCGCCTCTACCTCACGACAGCATCTCCCGGGTGTCCTACCGCTTCCGGCGCGAATAAATGGGAAGGGGAGAGTGCTTTCGCGGGTCGGAGCCAGCGTGGCCGGAAACAAGCTTTGCGAAGTTGCAGGCCTACGCCTGGGGTGGCTCCGGCCCGGGCGGTTCTGCGAACCGCAGGATTCAATTCAAAAGTAGGGTAGAGGCTGTCTAATATTGGGGTAGAGGCTGCCATTAAAACGCCCTTTGGGCGCGTTTATTCCGAGAGGCAACGTAACTGAAGACCGTAGGCATGACGATTCGCACCGCTGGGATAGAGGTTCTCTGTGTTGAAATCCAGATACATCCCGTTGTCGTTGTATGTTGTCGAAGACCAGTTGAAGCCGTGATAACCCAAGCCCCCCAGCATCCCCGAGTGCGAATGGCGGTAGCCCGGGGCGCACCCACAGGGTGTTTTACTGGCCGCCTTTACCCCCGTTTATTCCGAGAGGCAACGCAACTGAAAACCGTAGGCGCGATAATCCGATCCGTTGGAGAATAGCCAGGAAGGACTGAAACCCAGATTCGTGCCGTTGAACGCCCTGACAGCTGACTGCCACATATAACCGTTGCTGCCGATGTTCCACAGCGCCCCCTCTCCGCTGCCGCGGAAGCCCGGGGCGCTTCTCTCCCTAAAAAAGACTCCACCGAAAACCGCCGGCAACTCCTTTGAGACCGCGCTCCGAACCGCCGGAAACGGAAAAATCGTATCTTTACCGACACAATTCCGGCCGATTCACCCCGGGAGGAGAAAACCTATGGATTTTATCAGTATCACCGTCCTCGACATCATCGACGTGCTGGTCGTCGCCGTGCTTTTTTATCAAGTCTACCGCATGATCCGCGGTACCTCCGTGATGACCATCTTTGCCGGAATCTTCATCGTTTACCTCCTTTGGGTCGTCGTCAAAGCCTTGAACATGACCCTCCTCAGCTCCATTATGGGGCAAGTGATCGGCGTCGGCGTACTCGCCTTGATCATCGTCTTTCAACAAGAGATCCGGCGATACCTCCTGCTGCTCGGGAGCCGCTATGCCAAAGCCAAGAACCGCTTCGTGCGGCGCATCTTCCGGTCGGCCGGCGTCCGGAGCGACCTCCAGTGGACCGAAGAGGTCGCCAAAGCCTGTCGGAATATGGCCGCGACCTATACCGGCGCTTTGATCTGTATCGAGCGGCAGGGCGATCTGGGAGCCTACGCCGCGACCGGAGACACGATCGATGCCCGGATCGACGTGCGGCTGATCGAGAGCATCTTCTTCAAGAACAGCCCGTTGCACGACGGCGCCGTGATTATCCGACAGGGGCGGATTCATGCTGCCCGGTGTATTCTGCCTTCGTCCGACAACCCGCATATTCCGCAGCACTACGGGATGCGGCATCGCGCCGCCATCGGGCTGACCGAACACAGCGACGCCGTCGTGGTGGTGGTTTCCGAAGAACGCGGGAAGATCTCCGTCGCCGAGGGGGGCGAAATCGTCACCGTGGCCGATGCCGAGGCGCTGGTCGAACGGCTCAACCGGATTTTATCGGCTTAGCGACCCGCCGAGCCGAAATTTTCCGTAACTTTGTCCAATCGGGCGCGTGTTTCGTCGCGGGAGAGACGCTCTCGCAGGCGCGTCAGGAGTTGGCTTACCGTAAGTAAATTATTTCAACAATTTCGATAGCAATGGCAAATCAGAAGAAATTCATTACCTGTGACGGGAATTATGCCGCTGCGCACATCGCTTACATGTTCAGCGAAGTGGCGGCGATCTATCCGATCACGCCGAGTTCGACCATGGCGGAGTATGTGGACGAATGGGCGGCCGCAGGGAAGAAAAACATTTTCGGCGAAACCGTCCGCGTGCAGGAGATGCAGTCCGAAGCGGGTGCGGCAGGGGCTGTGCACGGCTCGTTGCAGGCGGGGGCGTTGACCACCACCTATACCGCATCGCAGGGGTTGTTGCTGATGATTCCGAACATGTACAAAATTGCCGGGGAGCTTTTGCCGGCGGTGTTCCATGTCTCGGCCCGGGCATTGGCCGCACAGGCCTTGTCGATCTTCGGCGACCATGCCGACGTGATGAGCGCGCGGCAGACCGGGTTTGCCATGCTCGCCAGCGGATCGGTGCAGGAGGTGATGGATCTCTCGGCGGTGTCGCATTTGACCGCAATCAAGGGGCGGGTGCCGTTCATCAACTTCTTCGACGGCTTCCGGACTTCGCACGAAATTCAGAAGATCGAAGAGTTCGATACCGAAGCGCTGAAATCGCTGATCGATATGGACGCTTTGAAGGCCTTCCGCGAACGGGCTTTGAATCCGGAACATCCGGTGACCCGCGGGACGGCACAGAATCCGGACATCTACTTCCAGAGTAGAGAGGCGGCGAATAAATTCTACGACGCCGTGCCGGATATGGTGGCGGACTATATGGCCAAAATCAGCCAGATTACCGGGCGGGAATATCATCCGTTCGACTACTACGGCGATCCGGAGGCGACCCATGTGGTGATTGCTATGGGCAGTGTGACGGAGACCATTAAGGAGGTGATCGACATGTTGCGTGCGAAGGGAGAGAAGGTGGGTTTGGTGTCGGTGCACTTGTATCGGCCGTTCAGCGTGAAGTATTTCTTGCAGGCGTTGCCGGATTCCGTGAAACGTATCTGCGTGCTGGATCGTACCAAAGAGCCGGGGGCCAACGGCGATCCGTTGTATCTGGACGTGGTCGAAGTGTTCGCCAACCGCAAGGATATGCCGGCCGATCGGAAACCGCTGATTATCGGTGGTCGGTACGGGCTGTCGTCGAAAGACACCACGCCGGCCCAGATGATCGCCGTGTACGAAAATCTGGCCCAGAACGAACCCAAGAACCAGTTTACGGTCGGGATCGTGGACGACGTGACCTTCAAATCGCTGCCGGTGGGTGCTGAAGTGGCTGCCGGGGACGCTTCCACCTATGAAGCCCGGTTCATCGGGTTGGGTTCCGACGGGACGGTGGGGGCGAACAAGAACTCCATCAAGATCATCGGCGGGGCGACGGATAAATACTGTCAGGCATACTTCTCTTACGACTCGAAGAAGTCGGGCGGGTATACCTCTTCGCACTTGCGTTTCGGTGATCGGCCGATCCGTTCCACTTATTTGGTGACCACGCCGAACTTCGTGGCCTGCCACGTGCCGTCGTACCTGGGCAAGTATGACCTGCTCAAGGGTTTGAAAGACGGGGGGACGTTCCTGCTGAATGCCGTGTGGGATGAAGAGACCACCAAGAAACACCTGCCGGACGATATGAAAAAATATCTGGCGGAACATCATATCAACTTCTATATCATCAACGCTACGAAGATCGCGTCGGAACTGGGGCTGGGGTCGCGGACCAATACGATCATGCAGTCCGCCTTCTTCAAGGTTTCGGAGGTGATTCCGTACGACCAGGCGGTGGAAGAGATGAAGAAAGCCATCTACAAATCGTATGGGAAGAAGGGCGAGGATGTGGTGAACAAGAACTACGCTGCGGTCGATGCGGGGGGGAAGAATGTGGTGAAGGTCGAAGTGCCGGCAGAGTGGGCGTCGATTACCGTTACGGCGAAGGCTGCCGACCCGTCGCGTCCGGAATTTATCTCGAAAATTGTCGACCCGATCAACGCTTTGGCGGGGGACGATCTGCCGGTATCGGCATTCACCGGCCGGGAAGACGGAACTTGGGAAGCAGGTACGGCGGCATATGAAAAGCGGGGGATTGCAGCTGCTATTCCGGCTTGGAAACCCGAAAACTGTATCCAGTGTAACCAGTGTGCCTATGTTTGTCCTCACGCAGCCATTCGGCCGTTCCTGTTGACGGAAGCCGAGGCGGCGGCTGCGCCGGAAGGGACGCCGTTCATCCAGGGGAACGGGGCGCTCAAAGAGTACAAATTCAAGATTCAGGTTTCGCCGCTCGACTGTACCGGTTGCGGCAACTGTGCCAACGTATGTCCGGCACCGAAAGGCAAGGCGCTGGTGATGGAGCCGATGGAAACGCTGCTGCCGGCGGAAGAACCGCGCTGGGAGTACTTGCACGGCAAGGTGGGCTACAAGTCTACGGCGGTGGACAAGACCCAGAATGTGAAAAACCTGCAATTCACCCAGCCGCTCTTCGAATTCTCGGGGGCTTGCGCCGGGTGTGGCGAGACGCCGTATATCAAATCGATCACCCAGCTCTTCGGCGAGCGGATGATGGTGGCCAATGCGACGGGTTGTTCGTCGATTTACGGCGGTTCCGCGCCTTCGACGCCGTACTGCCCGGATCAGGTTTCGGGACACGGGCCGGCTTGGGCCAACTCGCTCTTCGAAGACAACGCCGAATTCGGTCTCGGGATGCACATCGGCGTCGAAAAGATGCGCGACCGGCTGAAACAGATTATGACCGACGCGATTGCCAACTGCGCGGATTGCTCGGCAGAACTCAAGGCGGCTATGCAGGCGTGGATCGACGGCAAGGACAGTTCGGCGGCTTCCGTGGAAGCGACCAACAAACTCCTGCCGCTCGTTGAGGCTTGCGGGTGCGACTACTGCCGGCAGATCAAGGAACTGAAGCAGTACCTGATCAAGAAATCGCAGTGGATCTTCGGCGGCGACGGTTGGGCTTACGATATCGGATACGGCGGGTTGGATCACGTGCTGGCTTCGGGCGAGGACGTGAACGTGCTGGTGATCGATACCGAGGTCTACTCCAATACGGGGGGCCAGTCTTCCAAAGCTACGCCGGTCGGGGCGGTGGCCAAGTTCGCGTCGTCCGGTAAACGGATTCGCAAAAAGGACTTGGGCGCGATGGTGATGACCTACGGCTATGTTTATGTGGCTCAGGTCGCTATGGGGGCTAATCACAGCCAGTATTTCCAGGCGCTCAAGGAGGCGGAAGCATTCCCGGGGCCGTCGCTGATTATCGCCTATGCGCCGTGTATCAACCACGGGAACAAGAACGGGATGGGCGTTTCGCAGCTGACCGAGAAACGGGCGGTGGAATGCGGTTACTGGCACCTGTGGCGTTTCAATCCGCTGTTGGAACAGGAAGGGAAAAATCCGTTCACCCTCGATTCCAAAGAACCGGATTGGTCTAAGTTCCAGGAATTTATCCATCAGGAGGTGCGTTACACTTCGCTCTTGAAAGCTTTCCCGCAGGAAGCACAGGAACTTTTTGCGGCTTCGGAAGAGAATGCTAAGTGGCGGTATAACAGCTACAAGCGTTATGCGGCGATGCACTACGACGCGGCTGCGGAGGCGACCGAAGCTGCTGCGGCGGAAGTAGGGGCGGCGAAGTAGGCGTAATCGTATGACGTGCTAAGTCATTGGTAACAATGCTTAGACGGTTGTGTGATTCGAATCTTTTTGAATGCCGGTGCGGCATTTGGAAGCTGTTCGGAAGCACACAGCGAGTTAGTGAAGTAGCAGGGTTTCTTACCTCAGGCAAGAACCCTGCTACTTTTTGTGTTTAGGGGGATGCTCTTGTTGTGATGCGGTCAGGTTAAGATTTGAATCTGACGCGTATTGTTTGAGGTAGGAATGTGTGTTTGAGATTATGCGGTTAGACCCGGCCAAAGCATTCTTTTAGGGATGCACTCAAAACGCAAATAGGGTAACTCCAACCCTTTGCCCCCGCGAGCACGCGCCTCCGTTTATTCCGAGAGGCAACGCAACAGAAAACCGTAGCCGCGATAGCTCGCATTCGAAGGACTCATGTTCGTCGCATGGAACAACAAACGCCAGGCGTACGTGCTACCGTTGGGCACCGACGCAGACCAGACCGAACCCTCGTCGCCGACGCCACCCGGTACGCCCGAGGCGTGGTTGCGGAAGCCCGGGGCGGGGTACCGCCGGTTGAAATCCCACGAAGCCAAGACAGAAACACAAACCGCCAAAGCCTGAAAAAATCCCCATTCCGAAGCAACTGAAAAATAAATGCTTATCTTTGGCAGTTAAAACGGTTGGCTTCGCCTCCGCTCCTCCGACACGAGGACGACAGCCCGGCGAACCGACCGATTCATTCAAACCACACATACAGATTTTGAAAGCGATGCAGACCAAAAAACGATTCGTGCAAATCCTTTTCATGGCGATCTTTGGCCTCGGGTTGAACCATAGTGCTTCGGCACAGGATTTTTATTGGGGCCCCCGTGTCGGGATGAACGTCAGTTCGATGACCAAAACCACTTATTCCAAAGCCCGGATTCGGGGGAGCTTCGGACTCATGGTCGGCTATAAGATCAACGACCTCATCGGATTGCAGGCCGAAGCGCTCTATTCGTTGCAGGGGAGCAAGGTCGATAATAACGAGAAGGATATCTATTCCTATAACTACGTGAAAATTCCGGTTCTGGCCAAAGTTTATCTGATCGGCGGGCTCAATCTGGAGGCCGGAGTGGCTTTCAACTGGCTCGTCAAGGCACAGCAGAAGTGGAACAGCAGCTCGTATGACACGAATGGCAACGTGATTGAAACGACCACGCATACCCGCAGCCTGATCGACGACTGCAAAAGCTTCGACCTGACGATTCCGGTAGGGATCAATTACCAGTTCCGTCGGTGGATCGATCTCGGAGTGCGATATGATATTTCCACCATCCGGGTCAGCGAAAACAAGAAAGATCATGCCAAGAGCAGCGTGCTCTCGGTGAATCTCGGTTTGCGCTTCTAACCCCCCTCTCTCCGGCGATGCCTCGGAGTTCTTTTGTATCCATTTGAAAACCAGTGATAATGAAAAATAAATTTTTGCTTCTCGGCCTCTTTTTGCTGACCTTCGGATGCCGTAATAACGAAAAGGAACGCCTCACCGTTCGCATCGAAGGATTGCAGGAAGACAGCCTGATCTGCGCCTATATGACCCCGGCGACGATTCGCGACCGGCAGCCGATGGTGCAGCGGATGATCGGCGGGCAGAAGAGTGCAGATGGGAAGAGCGTCGAATTCCGTGTGACGACGCCGGATGACGAGCAGCTCTATCGCATGATTCTCGCTCCGCGCGGCTATCGCGGCGACGGGCCGAGGCAGACCATTCAACTCTTTCTGCTGCCCGGCGAGAACGACATGCGCGTCGAAGGGAAATACGAACCGGAACATCAGACCATCGACTATACCCTGACCGGATCGCCGGTGCAGGAGGAGTGGCTCGAACGGCAAAAGGTGATCGAACCGCTCGAAATGCAGCTCGGGATGCTCGGCATGACCGCTTCGTTCGTGCAGCCGGGGAGCGGAGTGGCCGACTCGTTGCAGATGCAGATGCAGGTTTTGGCTGATTCCATTTCCAGCCTCAAGACCGACTATATCGCAGAGAATCCGTCGGCCCAGCTTTCGGCCTATTACCTGACGACCATCGGCGATCCGTATCTGGTCGACAGCTTGTATCGCGGGCTCGACGATTCGGTGAAAAACGGCCCCTTCAAAGCGTGGCTCGACCTGCAAAACGAAGAGATCGCCAAGGTTTTTGCCGCCGAAGAGGCCCGCACGGCGATGGCCGGAGGCGGGGTGGCGCCGGACTTCACCTTGCCGGGGTTGGACGGAAAGGATTTCACCCTCTCGTCGCTGTTCAATAAGGAGGGCAGGTATATTGTCCTCGACTTTTGGGGAACCTGGTGCAGTTGGTGTATCAAGGGGATGCCGGAGATGAAGAAAGCCTACGCCGAGCTGGGGAACGGCCGGCAGGTGGAGTTCGTCGGTGTCGATTGCGGCGATACGGAGGAGGCTTGGAAAAAGGGAGTTGAAAAACACGGACTGCCGTGGATCCATGTGCGGACCGAAGGGGATGACATTCCGGTGCGGTACGGAATCGAGGCTTTCCCGACCAAGATCATTCTGGCGCCGGACGGCAGCACGGTGCGGCGCTTTACGGGCGAGGATCCGGCTTTCTACACCTGTCTCGATTCGTTGGTGCGGGCTGCGCGGTAGGAATTTACACATATCTCTAAATCAGATTCGATGATGCAGTTTACAGCAGAGATGATCGCCGGATTTCTCGGCGGCACGGTCGAAGGCAACGGGCAGGCTGCGGTCGGTTCGGTGGCCAAGATCGAGGAGGCTAAGGCCGGCGACCTGGTTTTTCTTTCCAATCCGAAATACGAGGAGTTCCTCTATCGGACGGGGGCGACGATTGCGATCGTGAATGCCGACCTGATCGTTCGCGAGGCGCTGCCGGAGGGATTGACGCTGGTGCGGGTCGAGAATGCGTACAAAGCGTTCGCTTCGTTGCTCGACCTGTATGTGGCGAACAAACCGAAGAAGACGGGGATTAGTCCGTTGGCCTCGATTCATTCGACCGCGACGGTGGGCGAGGGGGTTTATGTCGGCGAGTATGCCGTGATCGGCGAAGGGGCGGTGGTGAAGGCGGGGGCGCAGATTTGGCCGCAGGTCTATGTGGGCGACGGCGTTCGGGTGGGCGAACGGACGATTCTCTATCCGGGGGTCAAGGTCTACGAGGCTTGCGAGCTCGGTGACGATGTGATTGTGCATGGCGGGACGGTGATCGGCGGCGACGGGTTCGGTTTCGCGCCGACCGACGACGGCTCGTTTCAGAAGATTCCGCAGATCGGTAATGTCGTGATCGAGGATGGGGTGGAGATCGGTTCGAATTGTGCGATCGACCGGGCGACGATGGGTTCCACGCGGATCAAGCGGGGGGCGAAGCTCGACAACCTGATCCAGATCGCGCACAATGTGGTGATCGGCGAAAATACGGTGATGGCGGCTCAGGTGGGTATTGCGGGTTCTACGAAGGTGGGGCGGAATGTGATGATGGGCGGACAGGTGGGGGTTGTCGGGCATATCGCGATTGCGGACGGGGTGAAGATCGGTTCTCAGTCGGGGATTCCGAACAATATTCTGACTCCGGGAGTGACGGTATTCGGTTCTCCGGCCTATCCGGGATTGGAGGGGCATCGTATTCAGGCTTCGGTCAAGCAGTTGCCGGAGCTTCGGAAGCAGGTGGCCGAGCTGTCGCGGCAGCTCAAGGTGCTGGAGGCTCGGTTGGGGGAACGGGCCGAGGAGTAAGTTGGCGGATAACAATTTGTTGAAGCTGTCGATTGCCCCATCTGCGCGCGAACAGTGGGTTGGGCCATCGGCTGCTTAAGCGATACGTGGTATCGCTCCGTCCCGCCGGGGTCACCCGGACGCCGCCCGCGCAGGGCAGTTTCAGGCGGGACAAAGCTCGACCCGCGCGCGACCGCTGGAGAAGGAAATCATTCAAACGCGTAGTGCGCGTTTGAATGATTTCCGCCAGCGCGCGGACAAAGAACGGTGCGCGAAAACCGTCGCCCGCCCGCGTAAAGAGGGATTTCGCTCATTTTGCGACAGCAAAATCGAGATGAAATCCCAGCGGGCGACGGCAAACGTGGCGGAGCGATAGCGGAGCCGCAGTGGGGCGGATACGGGGCAGGGAACTGGGGCGAGCTTTGGGCTATGCTCTTGCGACTCGCAGAGTCGCGCGGGCCGAAGCCTCCGCCCGCGGAGGCCCGCAACTGACGTTGCAGTGGGCCCCGCAGGCTTCAACCCGCTTAAACCGAGAGCGAATGGGCGGAACTTGTAGCGGGAAAATAGTGCGGGTCGGACACCCGGGAGGTACTCTCGGTGCGTGAGCGGCGTGTTGCGGGACTCCGCTGGGGGAGGCTTCGGCCCGGGCGGTTCTACGAACCGCAGGGATGCACTCAAAACGCAATTAGGGTAACTCCAGCCCATTGCCCACCGCGGGCACGCGTCCCCGTTTATTCCGAGAGGCAACGCAACTGAAAACCGTAGGCGCGGTTGTATGGAGCGCTGGGACGGATCCACGTCACGCCGAAGTCCAAGAACACGCCGCCCGTGTTGTTCGCTGCGGACGACCAACTATAGCCGTAGTTGCCGACGCCCATCAGGTCGCCCGTGCTCGTATTGCGGTGGCCCGGGGCGGGGTTCTCCTTCTCATTTATTCCGAGAGGCACCGCAACTGATGACTGTAGGCCCGATGTGTCGTGTAGTTGGGGCCGAGATGCGTCACTCCGAAATCCAAGTGCATGCCACGGTAGTGATCAACTGAATTATAAGGCGTTGAAGACCAGCTGTAACCACTGCAACCGACGTAATACAGCGCGCCCGTTTCCCGAAGGCGGTAGCCCGGGGCGGGCAGAGTCGTGGCAGAGGCCCGACAGATTATCGTAAAAAACAGCATGATTACCCGTCGCAGCCGCGCCCAGCGCGAAGAACAAGCCGTCCGGGCCGATCCCATGGAAGGGAAAACCCTCATCGGGATCGACCCCGGTACCAACGTGCTCGGATACGGCGTGTTGCAGATTCGGAACGGACAGCCCCAGTGTCAGGTGCTCGGCGTCGTGACCTTGGGGAAGTATGGAGACCGTTACCAGAAACTTCGGCACATTTTCGAACGGGTTTCCGCGCTGGTGCGCGAGTATCGGCCGGACGAGATGGCACTCGAAGCCCCGTTCTATGGCGAAAACGTGCAGAGTATGCTCAAGCTCGGACGAGCGCAAGGGGTGGCGATGGTGGCCGCTTTGACCCAGGGGATTCCTGTGTTCGAATACTCGCCGCGACGGATCAAGCAGGCCATTACCGGACAGGGCGGTGCATCGAAAGAACAAGTAGCCGCCCTTTTGCAGAAGATCCTCGGCATCGGTACCACCCCGAAAGAGCTCGATGCTACGGACGGGCTGGCGGTCGCTTTGTGTCATTATTACATCTGCTCCAGCCCCTTCGGAACTGCCGTCGGCGAGCGTTCGGCGGGTAGTGGAGGCGCGAGAGGCTGGGCCGCTTTTGTGCGCGACAATCCGGATAAGCTCCGATAAAACATTGAACAACAATTAAATCCAAACGAATACGATGAAAAAAATGCTTCTGTTCGGCGTGGCGGCCCTGATGTTCGCCGCCTGCGCCCGGAAAGGCTATCAAGTGGTAGCCACCCTCGACGGACTCGAAGAGGGACAACCCGTCTACCTCTCTGTTTTCCAAGGGAAAACCCCGCTCGTGATCGACTCGGCCAAGGTGGCGCAGGGGAAAGCCTCGTTTAGCGGCGTGCTCGAACTCCCCATGCTTGCTCAGATTACCGTAGGCGACAGTACCGCCCGACCGGCGAAAGTCTTCTTCCTCGAAAATAGCCCGATTGCCGTGACCGGATCGCTCGAACAGCTTGACAGTATTCAGGTCGTCGGCTCTGCCGAACAGGCGTTGTTCGAGGCCTATCAGGCGGCGGTCGATACGGTGAAAAATTACAACGACTACGTGGCTGTCAACGAAGCCTTCGTGAAAGAGAATCCGGCCAGCGTGGCTGCGGCTTATCTGCTGTTCCGCCGGATGGCTCCGGGGCTCGATCCGGAACAGATGCGCGCCTATGCCGCCGGGTTCGACAGCACGATCCGGGGATCGGTCTACCTGAAACTGGTCGGTGAAATGGCCGATAAACTCGAACTCAGCAGTCCGGGGCATCCGTTCCTCGATTTCACCCTGCCCGATACCACCGGGACGCCGATCGCCTTGTCTTCGGTGGCCGGAAAGGGAAATTACGTCCTGCTCGACTTCTGGGCCTCGTGGTGCGGGCCGTGCCGGGCCGAGAATCCGCATGTCGTAGCGGCTTACAACCAGTATAAAGACAAAGGGTTTACCGTCTTCGGCGTGTCGCTCGACCGGCCCGACGGACGCGAAAATTGGATTCAGGCCATCGAAAAAGACGGTCTGAAATGGACAAACGTGAGCGACCTGAAATTCTGGGAGTGCGTTCCGGCAGGGATGTACGGCGTCCGGTCGATTCCGTCGAACGTGCTGATCGGGCCGGACGGGACGATCGTGGCCCGCAACCTGCGCGGCGAAGCGCTGATGAACAAACTCGCCGAAGTCTATGGTACGGCGGCGACTGAGGCTGAATAACCTTGAAAAAGAGGTACTTCGTATAAAAAAAACTGCTTTTTGCGGCGCGTCGGAAGGCTTTCTGTCCTTCCGACGCGCGGCGTTTTAGCAGGCCGCCCGAACGAATGGCATCTTATTTGACCGTTGAGGCGGAAAAACTGTTAAATTTGTTCGTCCGGAACAAAATAAAATCCCGTTCCGACCGTTTAAAGTAGTTGAACTACTTTAAAAAACGCAGTCGAAATTCGAAACGATACATTAACCAAATAACCTATATGAGCGAAGCCGTAAACATTCAGGAGCTCAACGCCCGCATCGAAAAGCAGAGCGCGTTCGTCGATCTGCTGACTCTGGAGATGGGCAAAGTGATCGTCGGTCAGAAACACCTTGTGGAAAGTCTGCTGATCGGACTGCTCAGCGATGGGCACATTCTGCTCGAAGGGGTTCCGGGGCTGGCCAAGACGTTGGCGATCAATACGCTGTCCGATGCGATCGACGCGAAGTTCAGCCGGATTCAGTTCACGCCGGACTTGTTGCCGGCCGACCTGACGGGAACCCTGATTTACAGCCAGAAAAACGAAGAGTTTACCGTTAAACTCGGGCCGATTTTCGCGAACTTCGTCCTGGCGGATGAAATCAACCGTTCGCCGGCCAAGGTGCAGTCGGCCTTGCTGGAGGCCATGCAGGAGCATCAGGTGACGATCGGCGACAACACGTATCGCTTGCCGAAGCCGTTCCTCGTGATGGCGACCCAGAACCCGCTGGAGCAGGAGGGGACTTACCCGCTGCCGGAGGCGCAGGTAGACCGTTTCATGCTCAAGGTCAAGATCGGCTATCCGAAAAAGGAGGAAGAACGGCAGATTATCCGGCAGAACATGCTTGGGGCTGCGTTCCCGAAAGCTGCTCCTGTGGTGACCACCGATGCGATCCTTCAGGCGCGCGAGGTGGTGGCGCAGGTCTATATGGACGAGAAAATCGAACGTTATATCGTCGATATTATTTTTGCCACCCGCGAACCGGCGGAATACGGACTCGATCGGTTGGCGATGATGATCGGTTACGGTTGTTCGCCTCGTGCATCGATTGCGCTGGCGAAGGCGGCGAAGGCTTATGCCTTTATCAAACGTCGCGGGTATGTGATTCCGGAAGACGTTCGGGCGGTTTGTCCGGATGTGATGCGGCATCGGATCGGTCTGACCTATGAGGCTGAGGCTGAAAATATTACGTCCGAGGATATTATCACCGAGATTTTGAACGCTGTCGAAGTACCGTAGGGTTCTGCGACAGCCGTGCGTTGGTTAGGGCCCCCGGCAGTTTGAGGATGCGTCAGCATCCGTCTAAAGTTTTTTCGGTTCCTTTTGTTCACAAAAGGAACAGTTCCCTCAAACCAAACCGCGCGCCGCCGCGTAAAGGAGCGATTCAACTATTTCGGCGGTAGCCGAATATAGATGAATCGCGCAAGGCGCGCGAAAAGGCGGCGGAGCGACAGCGGAGCCGCAGTGAGGTGGACACGGGGCGGAGAACTGGGCTGTGCTCTTGTCTGTGCTTTGGGTTGAGAGCGAATAGCTAAGTCCCCGTGTTAACGGTCGGCCCGCAGCCCCCGGATGCGGAGGGCCGAAATACTCCGCTCCCGCTCCGTCTTCGTTCTCCGCTGGCTGCGGCCGAAAAAATAGGCAGTGCTTTTGCGGCTGATAGAACCGCAGAAGTGCAAATGGGGTAGAGGCTGTCGGTTACTTAGGGTAGTTCCAGCCCATTGCCCACCGCGGGCCCGCGGCGTTTATTCCGAGAGGCAACGCAACTGAAAACCGTAGCCGCGATTGCTCGTGTGATACGGATCCAGGTAGTGCGAATGGAAATTCAAGTCCATCCCCGTGGTTTCGACAGCCGTAGAGCTCCAAATGTACCCGCCTTCGCCGACGAGACACAGCGCACCCGATCGTCCGTTATTGCCCGCATCGCGGAAGCCCGGGGCGGGAAAAACGAACCGAAGCCTTGTGGCAACAAGATATATTACTCGATTGCACACCATGAAAGAGACCGAAGAAGACATACTCCGGAAAGTCCGCAAAATCGAAATTAAGACCCGCGGCCTCTCCAACGATATTTTCGCCGGGAAATACCACTCCGCCTTCAAAGGACGCGGGATGGCTTTCAGCGAAGTGCGCGACTACCGCATCGGAGACGATATCCGCGATATCGACTGGAACGTCACCGCCAGAAACCGAGCCCCGTATATCAAAGTCTACGAAGAGGAACGGGAACTGACCATGATGCTGCTCGTCGATGTCAGCGCCTCCCGCATGTTCGGGACACAGGGACAATTTAAGAAGAACCTGATGACCGAGATCGCTGCCGTGCTGGCCTTCTCTGCGGCTCAGAATAACGACAAAATCGGCTGCATCCTCTTTTCCGATCGCATCGAAAAGTACGTTCCGCCGAAGAAAGGACGGCAGCACGTTCTGCGGATTATCAGCGACCTGGTCGACTTCCAACCGGAAGGGCGCGGAACCGATATCAACGAAGCCCTGCGTTTTTTCACCAACGTGATGAAAAAACGGTGCACCGCATTTCTGCTGACCGACTTCATGGACTTTTCAGCCGATACCACACGTGGCGAGGCCTTGCACGTCAACTTCGAAGAGGGATTGAAAATCGCCTCGTCGTGGCACGACCTGGTCGGATTGCGTATTTACGACATTCGGGAAGCCGTGTTGCCCGACGTCGGGATTATTGAAGTGCAGGACGCCGAAGAGGGGAGAAAAGTCTGGGTCGATACCGCCTCCGCCCGGACGCGCGACAGCTATGCTCGGTACTGGGAGCTCGCCTCCTCGGCGATCGGACAGGCCTTGACCAAATGCCGGGTCGATACCGTCTCGGTGGCCACCGGCGAAGATTATGTAGCCGCTTTGTTACGGCTCTTTAAAATGCGATAACTCGTGGATATGAAACTATATCGTCCGATTCTTTTTCTCCTTTCGGCCTTTGTCGCCGCCGGGGGAAGCGTGGCATCCGGAACGGCCCAGCCCCTCTCTGCCCAGCGGCCGCCCGAGGTACACACCCGGCTGGTGCCCGACACCGTGTTGATCGGCGACCAGTTCAGCCTCTTTCTTGACATCGACAAAGATGTCGCACAGGAGATCCAGCTGCCTCAGTTCGAGGACGGGAAGTTGACGCCGCAGATTGAAATGCTCGGGATCGACCGGATCGACACCCTGGAGCAGAGCGGACGGCGGATCAGGATACGCGTTGCGTATCGGCTGACGGGGTTCGACGAGGGGAACTATGCCTTGGGCGGCTTCCCGGTCGTTTGGTCGGCCACGCCCGACGAAGCGAAGGCCGGGAAAGGAGACACCGTCTTTGCTCCGGAAGCGATGCGGCTCGTCGTCGAGACCTTCGAGATCGACACCGCGAAACAACAAATATTCGATATCAAACGGCCGCTCAACACCCCGTTCCAGTGGCGCGAAATCAAGGAGTACCTCTTGTGGGGCGGATTGATTGCCGTGGGACTGGCTGTCGTGATCTATCTGGCCGTCAAGTATCTGCGGCGCGGGCGACGGGGCGCGGGCAGACCGGCTGTGCCGCCGCACGTCGCGGCTATTCGTGCTCTGGAACGGCTGCACAGCCGCAAATTGTGGCAGAACGGCAAACACAAGGAGTACTACTCCCATCTGGCCGACATCGTGCGCATCTATATCGAGGGCAGGTACGGGATCGGCGCCATGGAGATGACCTCCGACCAGATCCTGGACGCCGTGCGGGAGGTGAACGACGAGCGGCTGCGCGAGAAACTGCGCCAGCTTTTCCGGCTGGCCGACCTCGTGAAGTTCGCCAAGCTGAACCCGTCGCCCGAGGATAACGAACAGGCCTACTTCGATGCCTATTTCTACGTCGAAGAGACCAAAGAGCTCCCTGCGCCGGGCGAAGCCCCTGCCGCGCCGGGGGTGACGGCGACCGAAGCGGTCGATATGCCGGAAGACGACTTGTTCGATCCGGAAACGAAACCTGAAAACAAAGAGTTCGAACGATGAGGAGGAATCTATTGATTTTGAGTCTGTTTTCCGTCGCTCCGGCCATTGCCTGGGGGCAAAAAGAGCGGGCGGATATCCGGTGGGGGAACCTCTCCTACTACGAAGGGAAATATCCGGAGGCGGAAGTCGGGTATCGGCGGGCGTTGGAGAAAAAAATCACCTCTTACGAGGCCAATTTCAACCTCGGCGGCGCGCTCTATAAACAGGGGCGGTACGACGACGCGGCAGCGGCTTACGGGCGGCTGGCCGAAGACGGAAACGACCGGCACCGGCAGGCGGCGACCTATTACAACCTCGGGAATACGCTCGTACAGCAACGCAAATTGGACGAGGCGATCGAGGCCTACAAAAACGCCTTGCGGCTCGTGCCGGAAGACAAGGAGGCGAAGTTCAACCTGGCCTATGCCAAAAAGTTGAAGCAGGAGGAGCAACAGCAGCAGGATAACCAGAACGATCAAAACGAGAACAACCAGGATAATCAGGACAACCAGAATAATTCCGACAATCGGAATAACGACGACCGAAACGACCCCGATCAGGATCGGAATAATCCGGACAAGAATAAAGATAAAAACAACGATAAGAACAACGACGATCGGAACAATCCCGACGACGGGCAGTCGGACAAGAAGAACGAGCCGAACGACGGCCGGCAGCCGGAACGTCAGCCGTCCGCCTCGCGCGAAGAGTCGGAACGCCTTCTGAAAGCGATTCAGGCCAGCGAGGACAATACCAAAAAACGGGTCGATGCCGAGAAGGCCGAAGCGGTCGGAGTTCGCGGGCGGAAACAGTGGTAGGGGGCGACGAGGGGCTTGCGGAATAGATAGTTTGTTGATTCAAAGACAGATACGGAACACTGTATGTTCGATATAGTAAGATTCGAAAATCCACGCATCTTGTGGCTGCTGCTCGTGCTGGTGCCGATGGTGGTTTATTATGTCTATCGCACGCTTCAGGGAAGGGCTGCCATTCGGCTCTCCACGGTGCGCGGCGTGGAGCGATTGAGGCATACCTATCGGTACTGGTTGAGGCACACGCCGTTCATGTTGCGGTGCGCGGTGGTGGCCCTCGTGATTTTCGCCATGGCGCGGCCCCAGTCGGCCGAAGATCGGCAGAATATCAATGCCGAGGGGATCGACATCGTGATGGCGCTCGACATTTCGGGGTCGATGCTGGCGCGCGACTTTCAGCCCGACCGGCTCTCGGCGGCCAAGGATATCGGGTCGAAGTTTATTTTCGGTCGGCCTACCGATCGGATCGGGCTGGTGGTGTTTGCCGGTGAGGCGTTCACCCAGTCGCCGATTACGACCGATCACGTCTCGCTGGTAAACCTCATGAATCAGATCGAGATCGGGATGATTGCCGACGGGACGGCCATCGGGAACGGGCTGGCGACAGCGGTGAACCGGTTGAAAGAGAGCGACTCGCCGAGCAAGGTGATTATCCTCTTGACGGACGGGGTGAACAACAGCGGTCAGATCGACCCGATGACGGCGGCGCAGATCGCTGCGGACTACGGCATTCGGGTCTATGCGGTGGGGGTCGGCAGCGAGGGGGTGGCGCCGACGCCGACGTTGAATGCCTGGGGCGGCATTTCGTTCGTACAGGCCAAGGTCGAGATCGACGAGGATATCCTGCGTCGGATTGCCGAGCAGACGGGGGGGCGTTATTTCCGGGCGACGGACAATACCAAGCTGGCCGAGATTTATGCCGAAATCGACCGGTTGGAAAAAACGCGGGTCGAGGTTGAAAATTTCGTGAAATACAGCGAGGTGTATCACGGATGGTTGTTGTTGGCGATTGTGTTGCTGGTGGTCGAGATCCTCAGCCGCTATCTCTTCCTCCGCCAGATACCGTAACTTTAACAGTTTGTTTGTCAATGCCGGTTCTTTCCGAGGCTGCCGCAGCAAAACGCAGTTTTGCCCGTCCACGGGACGTGGGGCCCGCGCGGCCCGAGCGCAGTACCCTCATACCAACGCGCGCCGCCGCCTAAAGAAGCGATTCAACTCTTTCGGCGGTAGCCGAATATAGATGAATCGCGTAAGGCGCGCGAAAAATGTCGCCTGCTCGCATAAAAAGAGATTTTACTTGTTTTGCATCCACAAAATCGAGATGAAATCCCAGCCGGTGACAGATATGGTTTGAACTGCGCGCCTTGGGAAATCTTGTCAAAACGCGCCAGCGCATTTCGACGATTTCCCTCTTAAGGCGTGGCGCGCAGTAGCTGGAGGGTACTGTTCTCTTTGTGAACAAAGAGAACCAGAAAAACTTTAGAGCGCATCCCTGCGGGATGCTCTGGCCGGATATAACCATACAATGCCGACAAACGACCGATATATAAATTGAGCATATGTTCAGATTTGCGCAGCCCGAGTATTTGTGGCTATTGATATTGTTGCCAGCCGTTATAGCCGTTTATTGGTGGTATCGGCGTGCCCGGAACCGGCGGTTAGCCCGTTTCGGCGATCCCGAGACCATTCGGCAGCTGATGCCCGAAGCGTCGCCCAAACGCGTGAGAAACAAATTCATTCTCACCGCCATAGCGTTGCTTCTGATGATCCTGGCCTTGGGGCAGCCCCAGTTCGGCGCCAAGTTGCATGAAGTGACCCGGAAAGGCGTCGAAATCATGCTCGCCGTCGATGTCTCGAACAGCATGCTGGCCGAAGACTTCGCCCCCAACCGGCTGGAACGCACCAAGAACGCCGTGAACCGGCTCATCGAACAGCTCGACAAAGACCGCGTCGGGATGGTCGTCTTTGCCGGAGACGCCTATATTCAGTTGCCCATAACCTCGGACTATATCTCCGCCAAGAGCTTTGTGAACGGCCTGAATCCCAATATGGTACCCGTTCAGGGGACCTCTTTGGCACGAGCTTTGGAGGTCGCTACCCGGTCGTTTTCCGACCAGAGCCGACAGAGCCGCGCCATTATCCTGATTACCGACGGCGAGAGCCACGACGACGATCCGATCGCCGCAGCCCAGCTGGCCAAGGAGCAGGGCGTAGTCGTTTACACCGTCGGGATCGGGACACCCGAAGGGGCGCCGATCACCATCGGCGGCGAGACCATTAAGGACGAAAACGGACAGATGGTCGTTTCGAAACTCGACGAGCAGACCTTGCAGCAGATCGCCGTGTTGACCGGCGGCAGCTATGTCCGCGCCACCGACATGCAGATCGGTCTCAACGAGATACTCAAACAGATCGACCGAATGGAGAAAAAAGAGTTCTCCTCCATGGCCTTTTCCGAATACAACGACCAGTTCCACTACCTGTTGGCCTGTGCCTTGGTGCTCCTGCTCGTCGAATTCATGATGCTCGACCGGAAAAACCGGTGGCTCTCCCGGATTTCGATCTTCAAATCCTGAGATCCCATGGGGAAAACGACAACGACCGGTCGGAAGTCGATGCAAAAACGTAATTTTGTGCAGACCCTTATGAATAGAATGAAACTCGATACCTGTTTCCGTCGGTTGCGGCGGTTGTGCGTAGCCGGGACGGTGGGGTGGATCGCCAGTCTCTGCCTGTGGAGCGTTTCGGCCCAGGAGGTGGAGTTCGAGATACAGGCCCCGCTGACCGTCGCGAACGGCCAGCAGTTCCAGATCGAATACGCCGCCTCGACCACCGGCGACCTGAACGGCGCGCAGTTCGCGCCGCCGACCATGCCTGAGGGGATCGAAATCCTCTCCGGGCCGGTGCGGGCCACCGGCGTCTTTATGAGCAACATGGGCGGCGTGTCGGAGAGTCGTCAGACCCATACCTACACCTACTGGGTGCGGGCCACGCGGGCCGGGAAGATTACCTTGCCTGCCGCTACGCTGACCGTCGGGGATAAACGGTATACCGCGAAATCCACCGTGATCGAAAGCCTCGAAAACGGCGCGGCCGGAGGCGCGCGACCGGCGGGAAACGGGGGGCGGAACAGTGGCGGTGCGGCCGGTCAGACGGCTGCTCCGGCACCCAAGACGACCGTCGCTTCGGATGACATCCTGTTGCGGATGGAGGTCAGCAAAAACGACGTCTATAAGGGCGAGGCGCTGGTGGCTACCTTGCGGATCTATACCCAGATCGAGATTTCCGGACTCCAGCAGATCAAATATCCGGCCCTCAATGGATTCTGGGCTCAGGAGATGGATGTCAGCGGACAGGGCGGCGAACGCGTGACGGTCGGCGGCAAGGTCTATCTGTCTCAGGTGCTGCGTCGGTGGTTGCTCTACCCCCAGCGCACCGGCACGATCGAAATCGAGCAGACCCAGCTGACGGCAGTGGCCCGGCTCGTGACCCAGATGCCTTCGACCGGTTCGCCTTACGACCTCTTTTTCGGCGGCGCGGCCCAGGTCAAGGAGGTGCCGACGCGACTCTCTACGCCCGTCGTGCGGATCCGGGTCAAAGAGCTGCCCCAGCCTCAGCCGGCCGATTTCAGCGGCGCAGTGGGACAGTTCCAGCTGACCGGCGTCATCTCCGGCGACCGCTTTCCGGCCCATAGCGCCGGTTCGATCTCGCTGCGGCTGACCGGGACGGGGAATTTCCCGCTGATCGAAGCGCCGCAGATCGATCTGCCGGTGGCTTTCGAACAGTTCGACACGAAGACCACCGAACGGCTGGCCAGTACCCTGCGCGGGACGACCGGCGAGCGGACTTACGAATATCCGTTCATTGCGCGGGCCGAGGGAACGTATGAGATACCGGCCGTGGGATTCTCCTATTTCGATCCGGCTACCGGGCGGTACGATCGACTGACCACCGAAGCGTTTCATGTCGAGATCGTCCGCGGCGAGGGAGGCTCGGGTTCCGGGCTCGGCATGGTCTCCGGCGTGACGAAAGAGGATTTGAAACTCCTCGGTTCCGACATCCGCTTCATCCGGATGGGCGATCCGCACCTCGTGCGGCAGGGACGTGTTTTCCTCTGGTCATGGGGCTGGTTCCTTGCGGCGATCGGGCTGGCCGCGTTGTTCGTGGGGCTGTTGTTCTACCTGCAACATCGGATTCGTGAGCGTGCCGATATCGTGCGGGTCAAGACCCGGAAAGCGAATAAAGTGGCTCTGCGGCGGTTGAAACGGGCCAAGGCTTATCTGGCGGCGGGGAAAGAGAGCCCGTTTTTCGAAGAGATGTTGCGCGCTTTGTGGGGATATATGGGAGACAAACTGGCGATCTCGGTGGCCGATTTGACGAAAGATCGGGTGCGACATGTGCTGGTTGTCGAACGCGGGATTCCGGACGAAGAGGCGCGCGAGTTTCTGAACCTGATCTCGGAATGCGAATTCGCGCAGTATGCGCCGGCGGGCGGGGTGCAGATGGATAAGGCTTATCAGGCCGCTCTCGACTGGATCGGGCGGTTCGAATCCAAAATATGATCCGTATGAAGAAGATAAATATATTTCGTTGGGCTTTTCGTGGCGGAGCGGTTGTGCTGCTGACTCTCGGAGCGTGCGTGTTTCCGGCTGTGGCGGAGGAGGGTGGGGCGACAGTCGATACCGTCGGTTTGGCACAGGTCGGCGACGCGGATCGGGTGCCGGCAGACTCGCTGTGGGCCCGGGCGAATGCTGCATACAGCAACGGCAGCTATCGGCAGGCGGTGGAACTGTACGAGACGTTGCTCGGGCAGGGGATGCACAGCGTCAAACTCTACTACAACCTCGGCAATAGCTGGTTCAAGCAGGGGCGGATGGGCAAGGCGATTCTGAACTACAATCGCGCGTTGCTGCTCGATCCGACCGACGAGGATACGCAGTACAATCTGGCTTTGGCGCATGCCCGCATTGTGGATAAAATCGACACCGTTCCCGAATTTTTTCTCAAAAGCTGGCTGCGGCAGTTGGGGCTGATGCTCGGGTCGAACACCTGGGCGGTGCTCGGGCTGGTCTTTCTGGGGCTGACGTTTGCCGCAGTGATTCTTTGGCTGCTGGCCGGGACGCTGAGGGGACGGAAAGTCGGTTTTTATGGGGCGGTGACGGCGTTGATTCTGTGCTTTCTGTCGTTGTTCTATGCCAATTTCCAACGGAGTCGGCTGTTGCACAACCGGGAGGCGGTGGTGATGAATCTCGTCGCGCCGGTCAAGAGTTCGCCGGGGACGGGCGGTAAGGATCTGTTTGTGCTGCACGAGGGGACGAAGGTGCGGATGCAGGAGGAGCTGGACGGTTGGACGGAGATCGTTCTGTCGGACGGAAACAAGGGGTGGATCGCTTCGGATGCTGTCGAGGCGGTCGATCCGGCGGTCGTTGATCACCGGTCGCAAGCAGCAGGAGGGGAGGAGTAGCGCGCGGTGTCCAAGTTGCTCGAAAACGTCGTCGGAGAGCTCTCCAAACTGCCGGGCGTGGGGCGTCGTACTGCCCTGCGGTTGGCTTTGCACCTTTTGCGGCAGGAGGTGGCGGATGTCGATCTCTTTGCCGGAGCGATCTATCAGTTCCGACGTGATATCTGTTGGTGTCGCCAGTGTCGGAACCTCTCCGACGAGGAGCTTTGTCCGATCTGTACCGATCCGAAGCGCGATCGGACGACTATTTGTGTGGTGGAGCAGGTGGGCGACCTGATTTCGATCGAAAATACGCGTCAGTACAACGGATTGTATCATGTGCTGGGCGGTGTGATCTCGCCGATTCAGGGGATTTCGCCGTCGGATCTGCATGTCGATCTTCTGCTGGACAATGTGACGCGGTTCGGGGTGAAAGAGGTGATTCTCGCGTTGGGGACGACGATCGAAGGGGAAACAACGTCGTATTATTTGACCAAAAAATTGCAGCCGTTGGGCGTAACGGTATCGGTGATTTCGCGGGGTATCGGTTTCGGCGACGAGCTTGAGTACGCGGATGAACTGACGATTACACATGCTTTGAAGAATCGGCAGTCGTTGTCTAAATAGAGGATTTTGCGTGGTGGAGAGGAGTTTTTTTCGTGTCCTTCCGTGAGGAGGACACGGTTTTTTTTGTGCCGGGCACTGCCGCGCGCGAACAAAAGATTTGGTTCGTCGGCAGTTTGAGGATGCGTCAGCATCCGTCTAAAGTTTTTCTGGTTCTCTTTGTTCACAAAGAGAACAGTACCCTCCGGGAGCAATGACCAGATCGCGCGCCGCCGCCAAAAATAGGGAAATCGTCAAAATGCGCTTGCGTGTTTTGACAAGATTTCCCAAGGCGCGCGAAAATGCGGCGGAGCGACAGCGGAGCCGCAGTGAGGCTGACACGGGACGGAGAACTGGGTGTGCTTTGGGCTACGACTATTCTTCGGGCGGGAAAACCGGCTACGGTTTTCCCGCCGCACTGGGCCGAGCTTCTGCGACCCATAGAGTCGCGCAGTTCGCCGCCACCCTACGCGGCGGACTGCAACTCGACGGGGCTCGTTGCATTTACCGCTGGCGGCGAACATCCTAAAAGAGACGTCCGGCCCGCGCGGCTCTGCGAGCCGCAGGTTTCAATTCAAAATAGGGTAGAGGTTGCCCTTGCTTGGGGTAGTTCCAGTCAGTCTTCGAGTGCCGAGCGGCACCGGCGGAGCGAAAGCGGAGCCGCAGTGAGGCCGACACGAGGCAGTGCTTTGGGCCGAGCTTCTGCGGCTCGCAGAGCCGCGCAGTCCGCCGCCCCGGCAAGGCGGAGGGCTGCAACTCGTCGGAGCTCGTTGCTGCTCTCCGCTGGCGGCGAACTGCCTAAAGAGACGAATGGGTTGTGCTTTTTCGACCTTTAGGTCGCCGTCCTCGGCGCGAGGGGGCGCGCCGAGGACGAACCTCGCAGAATGGGGGCGGTTGAATGGTGAGTTGCTTTTGCGGTTCTTCGAACCGCAGGGATGCACTCAAAACGCAAATAGGGTAACTCCAGCCCTTTGCCCCGCGAGCACGCGCCCCCGTTTATTCCGAGAGGCAACGCAACGGAAGACCGTAGGCGCGACTGTTCGTATCATTGAGATTAAGGCTTGTCACGTTGAAACACAAGAACATCCCATTATTGCCGCCCACCGATGACGAATAGCTAAAACCATAATTACCGATGTAGAACAGTGCGCCCGAGTTGTGAAGACGGTCACCCGGGGCGGGGGTTCCATCTGCCGAAAACAGAAATGGGCTTGCATCTTTTCGATCAGATAAAAGCCCATGATATCGTTTAAAAAAACGCGTGCGAGAGAGCTATTCCTCTTTCATATTGTGGTACACCCGCTGCACATCCTCGTCCTCCTCGAACTTTTCGAGCAGCTTCTCGATCGACTCCCGCTGTTCCGCCGTCACCTCCTTCTGATCCGTCGGAATCCGTTCGAACTCCCCGCTCAGAATCTCGTAACCCTTCTCCTCCAAGTAGTTCTGGATCTTGCTGAACGAATCGTACGCCCCGTACATCACAATCTCCTGTACCCCCTCTTCGTTCTCTTCCGCAAATACCTCGTCCACCCCGTAGTCGATCATCTCCAGCTCGAACTCCTCCAAATCCAACCCCTGCGGCGTCTTGATCTTGAACACCGACTTGCGCTCGAACATGAAATCCAGGCTCCCCGTCGTCCCCAGCGAACCGCCCGCCTTATTGAAGTAGCTTCGCACATTGGCCACCGTCCGCGTGTTGTTGTTCGTCGCCGCTTCCACCACGATCGCGATGCCGAACGGCCCGTACCCGTCGTACTGAATCTCTTTGTAGTCCGTATCCGTGTCTTTCGAAATCGCGCGTTTGATCGCCCGTTCGACGTTGTCCTTCGGCATGTTTTCCGACTTTGCCGTCTGGATCAACATCCGGAGCCGCGGATTGGAATTCGGATCCGGCCCGCCGGCCTTCACCGCGATGACGATCTCCTTGCCCAGCCGGGTGAATGTTTTGGCCATATTCCCCCAGCGTTTTAGTTTACGCGCCTTGCGGAATTCAAAAGCTCTTCCCATAATATCGAATTTCGGTGATACTGTGTGTTTTTCGTGTCGCAAATATAGGGGATTTCCGGCGAAAAAGAAAGCGAGACTTTCGTTCCGAAACGCTATCTTTGGAAAACAATGCCGCTCGGAGGAAAAGGTCGTGCGGCGGACGGTTTTAGCGAAACAATTTATGACCGAAAATCAAGTAAGGAACTTTCTGGCGCTCGTGTGGGGCCATCGTCTGTTCTGGGACGATCAGCTGGAGGTCGGGGAGGGCGGCGAATGTGCCGTCGAGCATCCGGGGTATGCCGCCGAAACGGCTGCCGATTCCGATGCGTCGATCCCCTCGCCGGATTTCGCACAGGCTGCCGTTCGGATCGGAGCGACGACGCTTTACGGAGCGGTGCGGGTGGATGGTCGGGCTTCGACGTGGCGCGACGGGGGACGGATGGGCGATCCGGCTTTCGATAGCGTGGCTTTCCACGTGGTGGGCGAACGCGATCGCGTGTTGGTGCGGAACGGACGGGAGGTGACGACACTCGTATTGAAGCCGTCGGAGGAGCTGGTCGGCTGGTACGCCGAATCGCTTGCCACGGCCGCAGAGGGTCGGGGAGGGGAGTGTGTCGAATTTTTCGGCGGTCTGGCCGGGGTGGAGCAGGGGCAGATCGTGTCGCGGTTGCTGGCGGATCGGTTGCGACGCAAGACGGCCGAGGTCGAACGGTTGCGGGCCGAGTTGGGCGGAGATTGGGACGAGACGGCGTATGTCTGTTATCTGCGTTCGCTGGGGATGGGGGATCAGAAACGTTCTTACGAGGCGTTGGCGAGGTCGATCCCTTTGCGTTGTTTCGTCCGTTGCGGAGGCGATGTGCGGCAGGCCGAGGCGTTGCTGCTGGGGCAGTCGGGCTATCTGAGCGGGGTGTTCGAGGCCGAACCGGCCGTTCGGCAGTGGCAGGATATCTATTTGTCGCTGAAAAAGGAGTACGGGTTGTTGCGACCGGTGGTGTCGTGGGCCGGAGCGGGCGTTCGGCCGGTGTCGCTGCCTTCGACGATGCTGCTGAGGGCGGCGGCGTTGCTGGTTCGGGCGACACAGTTGTCGGAGCGGGTGCGCGAGGCGGCGATGCAGGGGATGACGGCGTTGCGCGAGTTGTTCGGAGGGACGGAACAGGGGATGAGCGTTCAGAAGGTGGATTTGCGGATCATCAATTTCGTGATTCCGCTGCTGACGGCGATGGGGCGTGCGACTCGCGACACGGGGTTGCAGGAGCGAGCGTTGGCGCTCTACGACGAGGTGGCGCCGGAGTCGAACCGCTATACCCGGGTGTGGGCCGGAGCGTTCCGGCCGGAAAGCGCGTCGGACTCTCAGGCGTTGATTCAGTTGAGCACGGAATATTGTGCTCGGGGACGGTGTGCGGATTGTCCGGTGGGGGTGTTGCGGGCGGTTCGTCTGTGGCGCGGGCTGAAGGGAGTGGGCGTTAAGTGAGGGGGCGATAGCTGTGTCGGGGAGCGTTCGGATCATTCCGGCCTCTTAACCCACCGCGTGCGCGCGTTCCCGTTTATTCCGAGAGGCAACGCAACTGAAAACCGTAGGCACGTCCGTCCGAACTGCTGAAGCGGAACCAAGTTCCACCAAAACCCAAATTCAGGCCGTTGGTGTCGCTCGCCGAGGAAGACCAACTGTAGCCTTGTTCGCCGATGCTCAGCAGGCTACCCGCCAGGTTGTGGCGGTAGCCCGGGGCGGCGATATCGACAAGGAGTTGGTTGATTATTTGATGTTTCGGGTGAATTTCGGTTTAACTCCCGGTTTAACTTTGGGTGTCCAAAGCCACGAAAACCAACCGCGCAAAGCACAAAAAAAGCGCCTACATGAGACTGTAGACGCTGATCTTAAGTGGTGCCACTCGGAATCGAACCAAGGACACAAGGATTTTCAGTCCTTTGCTCTACCAACTGAGCTATGGCACCCCTTGTTTGCAGTGCAAAGGTAGACAAAATTTCGGAACCTCCAAATTTCGTTGTCAAAATTTTCGCGGAAAGTAATTTCATGTGCTCCAAGGATGCTCAGTACCCCGCCCCGGGCGTTCGCCATCGGGATACGGGAGAGCCGATGGGCGTCGGTAACGATGGGTACAGTTCGTCGTCATCGGTCAACGGTACCAATGGTCTGTACTTGGGTTTCTTCACACAGAATCTTTATTCCAGCCGTGCATACAGTTGTGCCCACGGTATTCAGTTGCGTTGCCTCTCGGAATAAACGGGAGAAACACGGGTTATCGCACCTGCTTCGGCAGCAGACGGCGCAACTCGTCCGCCGAACGCCCCGTCCGTTGCGCGTAATCCGCTAATTGGTCGTCGTTTATCTGTCCCACCGAGAAATAACGTGCCTCCGGATGAGCGAAAACGAGACCCGAAACGGCCGAGGTCGGCTGCATCATGAAATTCTCCGTCAGACGCAGCGGAATCTCTCCCTCGACATCCAACAGGTCGAAAATCAGTCGTTTGCCCGCGTGATCCGGAGCCGACGGATAGCCTATGGCCACCCGTATCCCTTCCGAACCGGCCGGAAAACCCCACCACTCATCCCGCAACCGGGCTGACAGCTCCGTCGCAAAGGCCTCTGCCAGTCGATCGCAAAGTATGCGGGCCATGATGTTTTCGTAATCGGAATCGCCGCGGAAATCGCACGTCACCCCCAAGGCGAACAGAGCGATGTGATCCTGCGGCGCGCCCGCAGTCGGCCCCGGCGAAACGAAGTCCGCGAGCGAGAGGTTGGTTGCTTGATTCACCTCCTGATTCCGCAGGCAGGCGAACCGATTCTCCGGCGCACCGCATCCGCACGAAGTGCCGTCGGTGTGGCAACAGCCTCGGATCAGCAGGTCGTCTCCCTCGCTCCGCGCCGGCACGATCGCCACCACCGCATCCGCCCGCACCTCGCCCGAGGCGAGCAGCCGACGCAGCATGGTCTGGGCGTCGTCGAACAGTCGCCGTGCCTCTTCGCCCTTGGTCGGATGGTCGAAAATCTCCGGATAACGCCCCCTCAAGTTCCACTCGGAGAAAAAATAGCTCCAGTCGATCCGCTCTGCGAGTCCCTCCAGCGGATAACGGGTCAGCACCCGTTTGCCGAGCTGTCGGGGTTGAGCCACCGTTCCGGCGTTGAAATCCAATTCGAGTTTGTGCGCCCGCGCTTCGCTCAACGGACGCAGTTCGCCGGTCGCACGCTGGGCGGCATACTGCTGCCGCAACTCCTCCTGGCGGGCTCGGTAGCGCGTTGCAAACCCCGGCTCTTTCAAAATACGGTTCACTAACCGGACGCAGTTCGAAGCGTCGGTCGAGTGGGCCACCAGACCGCTGTAGTAGGAGGGGGCGATTTTCACCGCCGTGTGGAGCTCCGAGGTCGTCGCTCCGCCCACGCAGATCGGTATCCGCAGGCCTGCCCGTTCGAACCGTTCGGCCACCACGCGCATCTCCTCCAACGACGGGGTGATCAGCCCCGAGAGGATCACCGCATCGACCTGTTCGGCCATCGCCGCCTCTACGATCCGTTCCGGCGGTGTCATCACCCCCAGATCCACGATCCGGTAGCCGTTGCAGGTCAGGACGACCGACACGATGTTTTTGCCGATGTCGTGCACGTCGCCTTTGACCGTGGCGATCAGCAGTTTGGCTCCCTGTTCCGTCGTCCGGTCGTGCGAGATGAAGGGTTCCAGCACCGAGACCGCTTGTTTCATCACCCGGGCCGACTTGACGACCTGGGGCAGGAACATCTTCCCGGCTCCGAATCGCTCTCCCACCTCGCTCATCCCGGCCATCAGCACGCGATCGATCACTTCGATAGCCGAACCGTACTTCTCATAAGCCTCCTGGGTGTCCGCTTCGATATGCGTCGTCGCTCCCTGAACCAGCGCGTGGATAATCCGCTCTTCGACCGTTCCGTCGCGCCAGGCGTCGTGCTTTGTCGTTGCGGCTGCGCCGGTTTCGGCGGCGTGCGACCCGGCATATGCCGTGAGCCGTTCCGCCGCGTCGTCCCGGCGGTTCAGTACCACGTCTTCGCAAAGCGTCAGCAACTCCGGGTCGATGTCGTCGTAAATCCGGAGCATCGAGGGGTTGACGATCCCCATGTCCATCCCGGCGCGGGTGGCGTGGTAGAGAAAGACCGAGTGCATCGCCTCGCGCACCGGGTTGTTGCCCCGGAACGAGAACGAGAGGTTGCTCACGCCGCCGCTCACCCGCGCTCCCGGGCAATTCCGCTTGATCCACGCCGTCGCTGCGATAAACGCCCGGCCGTAGTCGTTGTGGGCCTCGATGCCGGTGGCCACGGCCAGGATGTTCGGGTCGAAAATAATGTCTTCGGCCGGAAATCCGTTCTCTGTCAGGAGCTTATAAGCCCGTTCCGCCACCTCGATTTTACGCTCGTAGGAGTCGGCCTGTCCCCGCTCGTCGAAGAGCATGACGACGGCAGCCGCTCCGAAGGCCCGCACGCGGCGCGCGTGGTCGAGAAAGAGCGCTTCGCCCTCCTTCAGCGAGAGGGAGTTGACGACCGCTTTTCCCTGCACGACCCGCAGCCCGGCTTCGATCACCCGCCAGTCCGACGAGTCGATCATCACGGGCCGTTGGGCGATTTCGGGCTCTGCTGCCGTCAGGTTCAGAAAGTTGGTCATCGCCCGTTCGGCATCGATCATCGGCGCGTCCATGCAGACGTCGATCACCTGGGCGCCCCCTTCGACCTGTTCGGCGGCCACGGCCAGCGCTTCGGCGTACTGCCGTTCGCGGATCAGCCGGGCGAACCGGGCCGAACCCGCCACGTTCGTTCGTTCGCCGACGTTCACGAAGTTGGACACCGGTTCGATCCGGACGATGTCGAGCCCCGCCAGCACCGTCGCGCCGCCGTTGTCCTGCGGCGCGCGGAAGGTGCGCGGTTTGTATTTTTTAGCGACCTCGGCAATGGCCCGGATGTGTTCCGGCGTGGTTCCGCAGCATCCGCCGACGATGTTCAACAGCCCGCTTTTGAGGTATTCCTCGATGATAACGGCCATCTGTTCCGCGCTTTCGTCGTACCCGCCCAGCACGTTCGGCAGTCCGGCGTTGGGGTGGGCCGAAACGGCCCCCTTGGCCACCCGACCGAGCCGTTCGACGTAGGGCATCATCTGCCGCGCCCCGAACGCGCAGTTCAGCCCGATGCTCAGCAGGTCGCCGTGCTCGACCGAGGCGTAGAAGGCTTCGACGGTCTGGCCCGACAGGAGCCGCCCGCTGGCGTCGGTGATCGTGCCGCTGACCATCAGCGGAATCGAACGGTTGCCGATCAGCGTCCGGAGGGCGTAGATGGCCGCTTTGCAGTTGAGCGTGTCGAAGACGGTCTCGATCAGGATCAGGTCGGCTCCGCCGTCGATCAGGCCGCGCATCTGTTCGGCGTATCCTTCGGCCAGTTCGTCGAAGGTGATGTTGCGCAGGCCGGGGTCGTTCACGTCGGGCGACATCGAGGCGCTCCGGTTGGTCGGCCCGACGGAGCCGGCCACGAACCGGGCCCGGCCGTCCTGCCGTTCGAACCGGTCGGCCACGCTGCGGGCCAGTGCGGCGGCGGTTTTGTTGAGCTCCCAGGTGCGTGCCTGCAATCCGTAGTCTCGCAACGATACGGGGTTGGCGTTGAAGGTGTCGGTCGAAACGATATCGGCTCCGGCCTCCAGATAGGCGGCGTGGATCTCCTCAAGCACGTCGGGGCGGCTCACGACCAGATAGTCGTTGCAGCCGACGTGGCCGTCGTAGTCGGATTCGGTCAGCCCTCGGGCCTGGATCAGGGTACCCAGCCCGCCGTCGAGTATCAGGATCCGGTCTTGGAGCTCCCGGCGAATGTCGCGTTGCATAGTCGTCTGAAAAATAATGGTGCAAAGATAAGGGATGTCATCGGTTTCTGCCTCGGAAGGTGCCGGGAATCGCCGGGGCGAGTTATCTTTGTAGGACGGATTGATTGAATTATGATACCTTCCATTCTTCTCCTTACGGCGACGGAGCTCGAACAGCGACCGTTGCGGGCCCGGGTGGGCGATCGGTTCGGCGACCGGCCCGTGCGGTGGATGGTCGGCGGCATGGGAGCCGGGGCGACCGGGGTGGCCGTTTCGCGGGCGGTTCGCGAGGGGCGGCCCTGTCTGGCGATCCAGGCCGGAATTGCGGGCATATTGCCCGGCACGTCGCTCACGTTGGACGATGTCGTCCTGGTCGGGAGCGACCGGCAGGCCGATATCGGCGCATGGAGGCCCGAGACGGGCCGTTTCGAATCGTTCGACAAGCTGCCGGAGGCGCAGCCCGTGTCTTGTCCCTATGTGGGGGCGTTGAAGGATCGTTTCCGGGTGGTGGCGGCCCGGTCGGCCAATAGTGCCTGTTCGCCGCTGCCACTGCACGAGGGCGAGGCGGTGGAGTCGATGGAGGGGGCCGCTTTCTTTGCGGTGTGTCGGGACGAGGGGGTGCCGTTTCTGCAACTGCGCGCGCTGTCGAACCGGACGGGCGATCCGCGGTCGGAGTGGCGCATTCCGGAGGCGCTGGAACGCTTGACGGAGGGGTTGGTGCGGTTGTTGGAGTGCCTGCCGGAGGGGTGTCGTTTCGCGGATCGGCTGTTGAATCGCTGATATTTATGAAAGTGACGAAAACCAATGCCGCCCGGCTGCTCGACCGGGCGGGAATCGGGTACGAGCTGGTGCCTTACGTGGTGGACGAGGAGCATCTGGATGCGGTGCATGTGGCCGAACAGCTGGGCGAGGATGTCCGGCAGGTCTTCAAGACGCTGGTCTTGCGGGGCGACCGGAACGGGATACTGGTCTGTGTGATTCCGGGTGACCGCGAGGTCGATCTCAAGGCGGCGGCGCGGGTGTCGGGCAATAAGAGCGTGGCGATGATCCACCTCCGCGAGCTGCTCGAAACGACCGGGTATATCCGAGGCGGCTGTTCGCCGATCGGGATGAAGCGCGCCTTTCCGACCTTTATCGACGAGAGCTGTCGGAGGTTCGACCGCATTTACATCAGCGCCGGGGTGAGGGGGTTGCAGATCGCGCTGGCTCCGGACGACCTGATCCGCTTTGCACGGCTCGGCGTGGCGTCGCTGACCGGGCCGACGGAGAGCGGGGAGGAGGGGAAATAATTTTTCGGCCGATTTCGTTTTTTGATTCTATGGACTTCAACGCTCTGATCGACTGGTATATCGAAAATCACCGTCCGCTGCCGTGGCGCGAAACGCGCGACCCGTATCGGATATGGCTCTCGGAGGTGATCCTCCAGCAGACGCGGGTGGCGCAGGGGTTGGAGTATTATCTTCGTTTCGTCGAACGTTTTCCGACGGCGGTCGATCTGGCCGGGGCCGACGAGGACGAGGTGCTGAAGCTCTGGCAGGGGCTGGGCTATTACAGCCGGGCCCGCAACCTGCATGCGGCGGCCCGGCAGGTCGCGGAGCGGCACGAAGGAGTTTTTCCGACGGACTATGCGGCTGTCCGAGCGTTGCGCGGAGTGGGGGATTATACGGCGGCGGCGATCGTCTCGTTCTCGACCGATGCGCCGTATGCCGTGGTGGACGGGAATGTCTATCGAGTGGCGAGCCGTCTGTTGGATATCGATACGCCGATCGACACGGCGGCCGGACGAAAGGAGTTCGCTGCGGCGGCACAGAGGCTGCTGGAGGAGTTTCTGGAGACGGTCGGGCGAAAGGGCGAGGGGGCCGGACGGTACAATCAGGCGGTGATGGAGCTCGGGGCGTTGGTCTGTACGCCGCGGTCGCCGCAGTGCGAGGCGTGTCCGTTGGGGACGGCGTGTCTGGCCCGGCGGAACGGAACGGTGGCCGAGCGGCCGGTCAAGCAGGGGCGGACGGTGCAGACGCCGCGGTGGTTCAACTACCTGCATCTGGTCGACCGGCAGGGGCGAACGGTGGTCTGCCGACGCGAGGGGAACGATATTTGGCGGGGGCTGTACGAATTCCCGCTGGTCGAGACGGAGGGAGAGTGCGATTTCGACGCTTTGCCGCTTCCGGTCGACGGAACGGATTGGGTGTGGAGAGGGGCGGTGCGGATGCCGAAGCACGTCTTGTCGCACCGCATTATCCATGCGACCTTCCACCGGATCGAGCTCCCGGATCTGACGGTCGGCGAGTGGCCCGAGGGGTGGTGTGTGATTCCGGTCGGGCGGCTGGACGATTATGCGGTGGCGCGGCTCACGGAGCTCTACCTGTCGCGCGCCGCGGCCGACGGCGCGCATCAGAAAGGATAGCCGATCGCCAGATGGAGGCCCAGTCCGTCTTTGAATTTCGAAATGTTGTAATAGCCCCGCTTGTCCGGATTCGGATACGGCGTGTGGATGCCGATCCCCATGTCCAGCCGGAGCACCAGCACGCTGATGTCGTAGCGCAGCCCGACGCCCGTTCCGAGGGCGATCTCTTTCCAGAAATTCTTTGCCCGCAGCACGCCTCCGGGGCGTTGAGGGTCGTTTTTTAGCAGCCAGATATTACCCGCGTCCACGAAAACGGCGCCTCCCAGACGGCCCATGATCTTGAACCGCATCTCGACGTTGGCTTCCAGCTTGAAACTCCCCGTCTGATCCCAGTAGCCGTTCACCATCTCCTTCGGCGGACGGTAGCTCCCGGGGCCCAGCGACCGCACCGTGAAAGCCCGGATGCTGTTCGCCCCGCCGATGTAGAACTGCTCACTGTAGGGCATCACCTTCGAATTGCCGTAGGCATAGCCTGCGCCGATCAGGAACCGCGAAACCAGCCAGTTGTCCAGTCCCACGCGGTGGTACCACTTCACCTCGGCCGTCCCCTTGACGAACTGCGAGAAGGGGCTGCCGAAGAGCCGTTTCTCGCCGTGCGATCCGAAGAGGCCGTAGAGGCCCGCCAAGATGTTTCCGGCCTCGGTGACCGTCCCCTGGAAGATGAACCGGTTCCGCTGGCGCGAGCCGTACAGCCGGTCGAAGGTGTAGGCGTAACTGATGGCCGGGATGAACTGGTTGCTGAAGCTCAGTGCCACGGCCGGGTTCTGCTGCATCGTCGAATCGAAGACGTGCGAGGTGTGGAGCAACCGGTTGTAGGTCAGCTTGAAGATCGTCAGGTTGTGCGAACTGTAGGGCGATGTGCGGAAGTCGAATCCCGCCGAGAGGTTCAGCGAGAGCATCCGGAAGTATTTCGGCCGGTTCATCAGGTCGGCCCCGATCTTGTAGGTCGTGTGGGCCGGGTAGGTGAAACCCCGGTAGCGGAAGCCCGGCGCCAGAATGCGCGGCACGCTCAGCGAGGCGTTCAGACCGAATTCATAGGAGTTGACAGCCGAAGGCCGGGTCTCGTACTGGCTTTTGTTCCCCGTTTGCCACTCGTAAGAGCCCGTCAGGTTGAGGGCCAGTACCTCGCCCCCCTTGAAAATGTTGTTGTGCCGCAGTCCGAAAGTCACTCCGGGCCCCAGATAGCTGTTCGATTTGGAGTTGAAGTCGGCTTCGAATTCGGCCTGCATCGGTTTGTCGAACGCCGCGTAGATGTGGACATTCAGTGAGTCTTGGCCCTCGTGCAGCGAGTCCAGCGGCGGCACCGAGAGGCTCACCGAGTTGAATATCCCCAGCTTGTTGAGGTCGCTCTGGGTTCGGTTCTGGGCTTCGACGTTGAAGATCTGGCCCGGTTTCAGACGGATCGTGCCGGCCAGAATGCGCGGGCGGATCTTCAGCGGCTGCTGGTAGCGCACCCGGACGTCGCCCAGGGTCATCGTGTCGAAGGGGCCCGGCACCGGATTGACCAGCGTCACCTGTACGTTCCCGATTCGGTACGGCTGCATGGCGGCGGGCGGAATCCCGTCGGCCAGCCGCATCCGCAGCGATACCCGGTAAGGCGTCTGGGTCGTGTCGGCGTCGTAGGCGATGTACTCCGGACGGAAGTAGTAATAACCTAAGCTCCGCAGCGTCGTGGCGATCCGGTTGCGCTCGGCCACCAGCGTGTCGAGGTTGTAGACCGCCCCTTTGCGGAGCAGCGTCCCGGCGTGCAGGCTGTCCACGATGCGTCCCACCCGGCCCGGAGCCGTGAGGTACTCGATCGAGTCGTAGGTGTAGGGCGCCGAAACGGTGAACCGGTAGTTCACTTTCGCTTTCTGGTCGGGTTTGTGTTTGCTCGGCACCAGTTCGTAGCTGCCGTGGGCGTCGAAGTAGCCGTGGTTTTCGAAGAGTTGTTCGGTGACCTTGACGCGCAGTTCGGGCCGGACTTTCGAAATCAGCACCGGCGGCTTGGCCAGCCGTTTGTAGAACCAGTATTTGAACCCTTTCTCTTTCGGCGTGTAGAGGTAGTTCCACGCCCAGAGCCGGATCGGGATGCCGGTTCGCCAGTAGGGCGACCACAGCGCGTTGTTCGGGGCCACGTTCAGCGGCTGCCGGACGGCCGAAATCACTTCGGCCGGAATCCGCAGGCTGTCTTCGGCCGGCGTGAAAGTCATCTTTCGGACGCCGGTGTAGAGCACTTCGCCTTTGCCCAGCCGCCGGGTGGTCGAGCACGAAACGAAGGCGGCCAGGCCGCCCAGCAGCAGGGTGGAGCAGAGGATATGTCGGAAAAGGTGTCTCATCGGGGTTGTTCGTTTGGAGTGGTCTGCGGTTCGGCGGGACGGGTCGCCTCCTCTTTCTCGGCCTGCCGTTGCAGGCGTCTCTCTTCGCGTCTCTCCTGTCGGGCCGCCTTGCGGGCCTCTTTCACCTCTTTTTTCTCCGGGGTGAGCCGGAACAGGTCGCCCAGTTTCAGAATCTTCTTGCGCACGCCGAACCCGACGCCCGTTTCGGTTACGTCGCCCTCCAGAATGCTCTCGAAGTTGGTCTCGCGAAACGCCTTCAGGTACATGTTGTCGCGCCGCGTGAGCTGGTACTCCAGCGAGATGTCGTCGATCAGGTTCTCGGCGGCGTTCTGGTTCGGGTCGCCCGTCGTCACCTTGCCGCCCACGGCCACCCGCACCCGGTTGTCGAAGAATTTCTTCGAGAGCTTGTAGGAGTAGTCGGTTCGGGTGCCGCCCGGCCCTGCCGCCGGATCGTCGTAGGAGTCGACGCCGAACGAGAGATCGACGCCCGGCAGGCTGTTCTGGGCCCATTGGTTCAGCTCTTTGGCGATGAACGAATTGAGCGGATTCCCCGTATTGACCTTGGCCGAAGTGCCCGGGCCGGTGTAGGTGTTGTAGATCAGGAGGCTCATTGCCTGGTTCTGGCGTTGTTCCGGCGTCAGCGAGGCCAGCTGGTTCTGGAGCGTCAAGTCTTCGGGCGCGGCGAGGTCGAACCCCACGTCGAGCTGTTGCATCGAGCCGCTGATGGCGATGATGATCCGGAAGGTCACCTGTCGCGAAGTCTGGTCTTCCATCGTGACGGTCGTGCGGAGCGTCTGCGCCGCCCGGATCGAGAAGGTCGGATCGGCGATATCGCCCGTCCAGCTCACGTAGCCGCCCGGCGAGATGGCGAAATCCTTGGTCGAGATCACCGGCGGGCTGTATCGCACGCGACCGCCCGAGAGTTCGTATTTCCCGGCGAAACGGGTGTCGCCCAGCCGGTTCATCGCATAGGTGAGCGTGCCGCCCCCTTGCAGGTCGATGCGGTTCTGGCCGTCTTCGGACAGGTAGACCGAAATTTCGACGTCGGGGTCGATCGAAACGTTCATCAGCATGTCGATCCCGGTCGGGCGGATGATTGCCGGAGGCCGCACGGCATAGACCGTCGTAGTGTCGTTGAAGGCGGTGAAATTCACGACGTTCTGGGACTGGTCGCGGATGCTCATGGGCGATTCCCGCATGACGTAGGTCACCTCGGTGCCGGTCAGCAGGGTGGCATTGCCGCGGATGTTCAGCGCTTCTAACGGCCCGCGCATCCGGGCCGAGAGGTCGGCGCTCGCCCGGCCGAAGACCATTGCGCTCATGTTCTTTTCCACGTTTACCAGCTGGAAGTCGGAGGCTTCGATGCGCAGGTCGGTGGCGATCTGTTGGAAGTCGTGCAGGTCGATGTAGCCGTTCACCGTCAGGGGCTGTCGGTTGGGAGCGATCAGACCCCAGTCGTTGAACAGTACCCGTCCGCCTTGCAGGAGGATCGGGTTGCCCGAAATGCCGAACCGGGTTCCGATGGCGGCCACGTCGACGGCTGTTTTGATGAACTGCAACGAGCCGTTCAGCTGCAAAGCGTCGGTCGGGCCGTCGGCTTCGATGTGTCCGGCGAGCTTTCCGGTCAGACTGCCCGAGCCTTCCGGCAGAAACGGATTGAGCACCTCCAGCGGAATGCCGGGCAGGTCGGCCGTCAGTCGCACGGCCCGGGCCGTGTCGGCCGGATGGTAGTGTCCGGCGAGCGAAAGGGCGGGCTGGCGGTTGATCGAGAGGTCGGCCGAGCCCTGTTGTCCGTTGTGGGCTTCGCCCCGGTAGGCGAGACGCAGGCCGATGTCGCCCACCGAACGGTTTTCGTAGCGGAGGGTGTCGATGGCGATCATTCCCTGGGCGGCCAGCAGGCTGTCGGCCAGCCCGAACGTCAGGTCGAGCCCCAATCGCCCGCCGACCGGCGGAGCTTTGGGCAGGAGGTTCAGCGCGCCTGCGATGTCGAACCCGGTGACTCCTAACCGGAGGCTGCCGGCGGGCATGTCGCTCGCCGTGGACGATTGCAGCGAGAAGGATTGCCCGGGTCGTTGGATCCGCAGGTCGGCGGTCAGACTCCGGTCGAAAGCGTAGCGGACGTAGTTGCCGCTGTTGACCGACCATTCCGAGAATCCGAAGACGGGCCGGCGCGGTACGAGGTTCACTGTCACCGCACTGTCGGTCAGCGTCCCGCGCAGGCCGAAGTCGAGCCCTTTGCGCCCCTGCCGGTCGAGCTGCACCAGCCTGACCAGAGCCGAGTTGCCGGAGGCGTTGCCGTCGAGAAAGATCGAGCCGAGCCGGTTCATATTGCCGGGCCGGTTGCCCAGTCGGGCGAAGTAGCGCAGGCGGCCGTTCCGGGAACCGATGCCGGCCTTGATGGTGTCGAGGACGATTCCCTGGGTCGAGAAACGATTGATTTCGGCCTGGATGCCGAACGGTTTGCCGTGCGTCGTCCTCCCCGTCAGCGTGGCCTGCCCGAAACCCATCCCCCGGGCGAGCAGATAGTTGTTCAGGATGTTGTTCCGCCCGGCCCGGAAGTCGAGCGAGAAGGGAGGCAGCGTATATCCGATGGTGTCGGCGTCGATTCGGCCGGCGCGGATCTGGCGTTGGATTTCGGCGATCGCCCGGTCGAAACCGCCGGCCAGCGAGTCGAGCCCAACGGTCGACCGGAAGGTCAGTTGCAGGTCGCCGGATGAGACATCTGCCCGGGCATGCGCCGAGTCGGCTTCGGCTGTCAGGGTCGTGCGGTTCACCGTGTTTTCGAACGTGCCGTAGCGTACCCGCACGGTGTCGAGGACGACGGTCGCCGTGTAGGCTTTGGTCTCGGTGGCCGATGCTGCGGCGCGGAGCCGCAACGAGGCGTTGGCCGGTTGGGCGACGAGGTGCATGCGTTCGAGATCGAGTTGCGCAATCCGCCCCTCGATGCTTGCCTCCTGCCGGGCTCGTGTGAGCAGCCCGCCGAAATGCAGGTCGGCGTTCAGGGCCCGGTTCTCGCCGACGAACCGTCCCCGGAACCGATGGTCGGCTAGGGCGGCGGTGAGCGACAGGCCGCCGAAGTCGAATCGGTCGTAGACGGCCTGAACGATCCGTGTCTCGATATCGGCGGTCGTTTGCGGCGAGAAGGGGTCGAAACCGTGCCCTGCGGCCCGGATGGCGAAGGTGGCGATGCTCGACGAGTCGGTCGGGAGGATGGCGTAGAGCGGCAGGCTGTCCGCTTCGATCCGGGCTGTGTACCGTTCGCTGCGCGGGATGAACGAACCTTCGGCGGTCAGTTTGCCGGTTCCGGCCCACAGGGTCGCGAGGCCTTCGAACCGCCCGGCGGCAGCCCGCAGGTCGCTGCGCAGCCGCATCCGGGGCAGCGTGATGCCGTCCGGCAGCAGGGGCGAAACGAATTGCGGATCGGTCAGTTCGCCGCTCAGGGCGATCCGGCCCAGCATCCGTTCCGGGTCGGTCGGCTGCTGTACGGAGCCGTTGGCCCGGAGGGCGAAAACGCGAGGCAGTTCAACGGAAAAACGATTCAGATTCAGCTTGTTCAACGTTCCGCCGACCTGGGCCCCCACGGTGAGAGAGCGATTTCCCAGCTGTCGCCGCAGGGTGTCGTTCCACTCGATGAAACGAGCGAGGTCGGAGGCCCCTAAGGTCATGTCGATGCGGGCGTCGATCGGTGTGGCAGGCTCCATCGAGGCGATTCCGGCCCCGACGACGGCCTGGGCCCGGATCGTCGAAGCGGAGGTCTGTAACCGGAACGCTCTCAGCCCATACCCCGTACTGTCCATCCGGATGTCGCCGCGGGTTCGGGTGACCGCGAGACCGGAGCGTTCGGTGAAGTTCAGGTCGGCAAGGGTCGCCCGTACCTCCGTTCCGCGATTGAATACCGAGTCGATGGCGATGTTGAGACCGCTGATGACGATGTGATTCGGGTCGAAACCGGCCCGGGGCGCTCCGTACGGAAGTCCGTAGCGGACGGCGAATGCTCCCACGCGAATCGCCCCGGCGCGTATGCTCCACGGTTGGGTCGCGGTGGTGTCGGACGGTTCGGCGCTTCGTTCGGAAGCGGGCGATGCGATCGTGTCGCTCAGGTAGGCGAATCCTCCGCCGTCGAGACTCAATCGACCGACCTCGACCGATTGATCGCCCAGATCGACGGCGCACGCAGTGATTTCGCCCGATTCGATCCGTGCTTTCAGGTCGCTTTCGGGCGATGTATTCCGCATCGTAAACGCGATTCGGTCTAACAGCAGCCGGTCGGCATCGATTTTCCACCGCAGCGGAGCGGCTGTCGTATCCGTTTCGGTGGTGTCGGGCCGGGCTTCGCTCAGCGTCAGGCCGACGGTGGCTCCGCTCAGCCGGATGGAGGGGATGTGGGCGGTCTGTTGGGCGAGATCGACCCGGTCGGCGGTCAGGGCCAGCTTCTGAACGCGGACTCTCAGGTCGAGGCCGCCGGTGGTGTCGTCCAGATGGAACGAAGTCTCGTCAAATTCGAACTGCCGCACGACGACCTCTTTCCGCAGCAGGGGCCACAGGGCGATGTCGGCGCGCAGGGCGGCGCATCGGAACAGAGTGTCGTCCTCGGTGGTCACGGCTTGGGCCTCGTCCACGGCCAGTCGCAACGGAAAGCGGAGGCGCAACCGTTCGACGGACAGCTGCATGCCGAAGTTTTCGGAGACGTAAGCGACGGCTTTGTTCTTGATGAAGTGCTGAACCGGCGGAAGATAGAGCGCGATGATAAGCAGGACGACCATTCCGAGCAGAATGGCCGCTGTACGCAGCGCATATTTGACGATCTTGCGGAACATGAATGGGATTCGGCCGGTGGGTTGGATCTGCCTGTGCCTGTGTCGGGGGGATGCAAAATCCGTTCCTAAAATAGGGCCGTCCCGATGAAAAACGCGATTTTTTGTACCCGGCGGAATCCGTTATTCCGCGAAACCGCACTGTCGGAACATTTCGCGGTCTTCGGCCACTCCGGAGCCGATCGTGGTGAGCAGATCGCCCACGATTGCGGCATTCACGCCGCCGCGCAGGGCGCGCTCCTGTACTTCGCGCCGCAGCAGTGTTCGGCCGCCGGCAAAGCGGATATGGGCCTGCGGATGGATCAGGCGGAAGAGGGCGAAGGTGCGTAAAATCTCGTCGTCGGACAAGGGCGGGGTCTTTTCGAGCGGCGTGCCCGGAATCGGGTTCAGTACGTTGATCGGGATCGAGTCTGCGCCGATTTCGCGTAGGGCGAAGGCCATTTCTATCCGTTGTTCCGCCGTTTCGCCCATGCCGATGATTCCGCCGCTGCAAATCCGCATCCCGGCTTCCCGGGCCCAGCGCAGTGTGCGGCGCTTTTCGTCGAAGGTGTGGGTCGTGCAGAGTTGTGGAAAATAGGACGGGGCGGTCTCGATGTTGCAGTGGTAGTGTCCGACGCCGGCCTCTTTCAGGGTTTGCAGCTGTTTGCGGGTCAGCAGTCCCATCGAGGCGCAGAGGTGTCCGTTTCGGAAACCCGGCATCCGTTCCGCGATGGCGCGATAGATGGCGGCGCATTGTCCGATTTCGCGGTCGGTCATGGCGCGTCCGCTGGTCACCAACGAGAACCGGCCGACTCCTTTGTCGTGGTTGTCTTGGGCGTGGCGCAGGGCTTCGGCGGTGTCGGTCAGGGGGTAGACGTCGATTTTCGTCCGATGGTGAACCGACTGGGCGCACCATTTACAATCTTCCGAACAACGGCCGCTGCGGGCGTTCATGATCGAACAGGTGTCCATGCGGTTGCCCATGAAATGGAGTCTCACCCGGTCGGCCGTTCGGCACAGGGCATCGGTCTCGGCTGTGTGCAGAAGATGCCGTGCCTCGTCCGGAGTGAGTCGATAGCCGTCGGCGATGAGGGCTGTTTCGAGTTCGGGGAGCGTTTTCATGGGTGTGCGGATAGATTTTTGCAAATATAGAGAATATAAATTTTGGAAATGTCGGGAGAATGACTACTTTTGCGGTGCGAAAGCATTGGCGCCGTAGCTTAATTGAATAGAGCATCTGACTACGGATCAGAAGGTTACAGGTTTGAGTCCTGTCGGCGTCACTTTTTGTTCGAAAGGCTTTTTCCTCGCGTTGAGGAGAAAGCCTTTTTTGTTTCGGAAAGGTGCGGATGCTGAGCTGCGGGAGGTTTTTGACGCTCCGGCATCAAAAGAAGAGGAGATTTTTTCGACAGACGTTTGGAATTTCCGAAAATGGTTCTACCTTTGCACTGTCATTTCGACGATGGCCCTTTCGTCTATCGGTTAGGACACAAGATTTTCATTCTTGGAAGAGGGGTTCGATTCCCCTAGGGGCTACGAATTTTCAGTAGTTTTGGAGCGGCTTGCCTATTAGGCGAGCCGCTTTTTCGTTGTGGCGTGGGCTGAGATGGCCGCGGAACAAAAAGCTGGGTAGAGGTTGTGTTGGAATTTGGGCGGAGGCGGTCGTACGTTATTGGGATAGAGGTTGCCGGTTGTTTGGGCCGAGGTTTTGCACATGCGGTTAGACCCAGCCAGAGCATCCCGTAGGGATGCGCTTTAAAGTTTCTTTGGTTCTTTCTGTTCACAGAAAGAACAGTACCAGCCGGGGCAGTGTCCCAGTCGCGCGCCCCGCCTAAAGAAGCGATTCAATCATTTCGGCGGTGAGTCGAATATGGATGAATCGCGTAGGCGCGCGAACAAAGGATTGGGAAAAGACGGTTCAAAACCCCTCCGCGCGCCGCCGCTTAAGTAGGGAAATCGTCAAAATGTGCCAGCACATTTTGACGATTTCCCAAGGCGCGCGAAAACGTGGCGGAGCGAAAGCGGAGCCGCAGTGAGGCGGACACGGGGCGGAGAACTGGGGCGAGCTTTGGG